>SXOW01000047.1 GCA_005778315.1 Acidobacteriota bacterium | reverse complement strand
CCGTCCATCATTTCGGGAAACCCGGTCACGGTTGACACCGCGGTCACCGACAGTCCGGCTTCAGCCAAGACGCGCGCCGTCCCCCCGGTCGACACCAATTCGTAGCCCCGGTCGACCAGCCCGCTGGCAAACCCCACGACGTTCAATTTGTCCGACACACTCAACAGTGCTCGCATCTCGCTCGCCTCTCTACGGCAATGTCTGGCTTCGGGCCCATTCGGCGTCGGCCCAGGCACAGGACGGATCAAGCCTGCCCGGAGAACGGCCCAGGACGGCCTTCTTCACGGGCCCGTAATCCTCGGTCCCACAGATTCGCGAATGTTCGAAACCTGTGTTGGAGCGTACTGAAACGGAACCGATCACCGGAACCGGAAATAGAGGCCCGGTCCAGCCGTCTGACCAGCCCTTCCACCCGCGCCCGCAAGGCGGTCGGCGGGCGCTTCCGTTGGCCCGTGAAGAACAGCTGGTATTCGAGTTCCAGCTGCTCCAGGTCCGTCTTGAGCGTGTGCAGATCACGCTCAATGCCGGCAAGGGTGGACCTTGTGTCGTCCGGATCCGGGCGGTGCACCATCATCGAATCAAGAACCACAGGAGCGGCAACCAGAGCTCGCGCGCGTAAGGGACAGGCAGGTCGTCGATCAGAACCTCACAGGATTCCACCGGCCCAACCAGCTCGAACAACGTGCGAAGCGCCAGGGCCTGACTCGGGAGAAACCGCGCACGATGCCGCATCGCCGACCCCGTACCCGTGGCGAGGTACTCGGTGGATGCCTGCGCCAGCTCCACCGCCGGCTGGTAGTTGGGCCCGTCGAACGCGGGAAAGACCAGCGTCACGGAAAACGGGCGGTCGTCGCCGCCGCCAAGCAGAATCTTCCGTAGCTCAGGATTCAGCCGTGTGAGTTCGTCCGCGCTCGGCTCTTCCGGCAGGTCCACGTACGGCCAGAACCGGTCGGAGGGGCGATACCGCAACGCGTCGTCGTCGTCCTGCGAAGGGTCTGCTTTGGGGCCGGAAGGCTTGTTCATCGGTCGCGGGCGACGATGGTATCCTGAACCGCCGCGACGCGGCAAGACGGATGCTGCTTCGTTCGCCCCCCGCCGCGATCCGAGGACTCCCGGGCCAGCCTGAACTCGGTGCCGAGCGGCGGGGTCGACCCGCGAACCATGACGACACCTCGAATCCTGCCATCCATTGACGACCTGCGGCAACGACCCGCGGTCGGAGCCCTGGCCGCGGAGTACGGCTCGACCGCTGTGTTGTCGGCGTTGCGAGCGGAGACCGACGCCCTTCGCCACGGACTCAGCGGTCCGGCCCCGCCACCAGTCACCGACCGCGAGTCCGCGGCGGCGCTGATTGAGCGTGGTGCGGCCGATCGGCTCGCGCGGACGTATACACCTTCACTGGTGCCGGTGATCAATGCGACAGGGGTCATCGTGCACACCAACCTGGGTCGTGCGCCGTTGGCCCCGGCCGCCGCGCGGCGCGTAGCCGAGCTTGCCGCCGGCTACACCAACCTCGAGTACGACCTGGTGGAGGGCCAACGTGGATCGCGGAGCGTCCATGCGGAGCGTTTGCTCGCCGAGGTCACCGGAGCGCCGTCCGCCGCCGTGGTCAACAACAACGCGGCGGCGGTGTTACTGACATTGGCGGCCTTGGCGAGCGGACGTGAGGCCATTGTCTCGCGGGGAGAACTGGTCGAAATCGGCGGCGGTTTTCGAATTCCTGACGTCATGCGTCAGTCAGGCGCGGACGTGCGAGAAGTTGGCACCACCAACAAGACGCGGACGGCTGACTATGCCGCCGCTATCAACGAGCGCACCGCCGTCATCTTGCGGGTGCACCCGTCAAATTTTCGAATCGAAGGCTTCACGGAGCGCCCAGCCCTCGCCGATCTGGTCGCCCTCGGACATCGGTTCAACATCCCAGTGGTCGAGGACCTTGGCAGCGGTAACCTCCTCGCGGCGCTGGCCGATGGCGGAATCGGGGAACCGGTCGTAGCCGCCAGCGTGGCGGCTGGCGCCGGCGTCTGTTGCTTCAGCGGAGACAAATTGCTGGGCGGTCCGCAAGCCGGGATCATCGTGGGCGAACAGGCGCTCGTGTCTCGGATTCGCACTCACCCGCTGATGCGCGCGCTCCGCGTCGACAAGATGACGTACGCGGCACTCGAAGCGACACTGCTCGAATACGCACGTGGCCGCGCAGACACCACGGTACCGGTTGCTCGTATGCTGCATGCCACGGCCGAGACCGTGGGGCGCCGGGCGATTGCGCTTGCCGACCGCATCGCCAACCACGACCTGTTCGAGACAGACGTGGTGGACGGGTTTTCGACCGTCGGTGGTGGCGGCGCTCCTGGATCGGCGATCGCGACGCGTCTGCTACGTCTCACCCCACGGGATCGCTCGGCGAGCTGGCTCGAACGCCGGCTCCGACAACAGCGCCCGCCGATCATCGCTCGGATCGAGGACGACCGGGTACTGATCGACTTGCGGACGGTCCTGCCTGAACAGGACGCACCGCTCGCCGAGGCGCTACGCGCGCTGAGCTGAGCTGGCCGCTGCTGTCCTCGAGGCCGGTGGCGGGAGCCCGCGGCAGACGGCGGTAACACACGGGGTCCCCCCACTCACCGCTGCGGTTCGGTTTCGTAGCGCGTGGTCGTCACCGGACCGACGCCGGTGATCTGGACCGTGACCGCTTCGTCGCGGGCCTCATCGTAGTGCATCCCATGTGGCGGTTCATAGATGAAGCTTCCAGCTGGCACCGGGCGCATGGTTTCGGGCTTGTAGGTCGACGCGTCGGGACCGAGCGCGACCCACCAGGTGCCCTTCAGCACCGTAATGTAGCGACCCTGATCATGCGAGTGGGGCTTGGTGCCGGTGCCGGGGGCAAACGTGACGCGCGTGACGTACATCCCTGGCTCCCCGGCGGCACCGAGCACCTGTACGGACCGGCTCCCCTCAGGCGGAACCATGTCGCCAGGCGCGGCCACGAGAAAGCCGTGCTCGTCCGGAGTCAGTGCTTGCGCCGGCGCCAACCCCGGACTGATGCCAACCAGGACAAGCGCAGCGCAAGCCCACTGACATGGTGCAAAGCGTGTCATCCGTCCTCCCGTCCAAGCCGGGCGCTGCCGCCCCGAGACCCACGAGACCTGCCCCTGCCGCTAGGAAGCGCTCTGGCCGGCCTTGCGATTCGGGCAGGTGGCGCAGTTGAGCGGCTCGCCGTCCGGGCCGACGGCGTCGGGACCGCCACACGATCCCCGCAAGCACCGGCCGTTGAAGACGACGCCGACCGCCATGATCGCCATGATGAGCACCATGCCGCCGAGCGTCAGGAGAAAGGTTGTCATGGGCCCTAGTGCATTGTAGCGCCGGGTGGGACCAGTTGATCGAACGCGGGCGTCGTACGGGCCGTGATCGTCTCGCCGTCGCGGGTCAGGAAGAGTGCGGCCCAGCCATGTTCGAGAGCCAGGTCGTAGCCCTCGTCTGGACCGAGCACTTCGAGAGTGGTGGCGATGCCATCAGCCAGCAGACAGGTGCCGGCGATGACGCTGACCGACGCCAGGCGATGATCGACAGGTCGACCGGTGCGCGGATCGATCATATGTGACACGACACGACCCTCGACCTCCCGCACGTTCCGGTAGTCGCCCGACGTCGCCATGGCGTGCCCGGACAGCGGAACGACTCGCTCGATGCCACCACTCTGGGCGGGGCGTTCTATCCCGATCCGCCAGGGACCATTCGCTTGATTCAAACCGGCCGCAACGATTTCGCCGCCGACTTCCACCATGAACCGTGTCAGACCTTCCTCCAGCAACGCCGCCGCGACCTGATCGACCCCGTAGCCTTTGGCCACGGCGGACAGGTCCCATTCCAGCTCCGGGTCGGTCTTTCGCACGCTTGACGTGGACGCATCCAGCTCCAGTTTCTGGAACCCGACGCGGTCCCGCAACCGGGACAGCACCGCTGGGTCGGGCGGGAACACGGCCGGCTCCGTCGGGCCGAAGCCCCACGCGTTGACCAACGGGGCCACCGTGACGTCGAACGCGCCGCCGCTCAGCTCGCTCAACTCGATCGCCACGCGCACGACCTCGAGCGTCGCGGGCGACAGCTCAAACGGATCTGTGGTACGGCTGGCGTTGAAGCGTGAGACCTCTGACTCGGGCCGATAGTGAGACATCGCCGATTCGACGTCGTCGAGCGCCCTTTGCACCAAGCTCGCCACTCGCTCGCGGCGCGCCTCGTCCCACACCTCGGTGGTCACCAGCCTGACGGTGTAGGTCGTGCCCATGGAGGTCCCATCCACGACCTCGACGGGGAGCTCCGCTGATGTAACCGACGATGGCGCAGGCTCACCACAGCCTACGGCGCCGGCCAGACACAGGAGCGCCAGCGCACGAACCGCCGGGACCGCGCAGTAGGCAGTCATGCAAAGTGCAGGGTGGATGCCCTACCCGAAATCGTCGAAGCGGATGTTCTCCGGCTCAACCCCGAGCGAGTCCAGCATGTCCATGCACGCCTTGAGCATCATGGGGGGCCCGCACAAGTAGTACTCGATGTCTTCGGGGGCCGGATGGTCTTTCAGATAGTTGTCCAGGACGACCTGATGAATGAACCCGGTATAGCCGGTCCACGCGTCCTCGGGCTGAGGCTCAGACAAGGCGAGTTTCCACGAGAAGTTGTCGTAGTCTTTCGCGATGCCGTCGAAATCGTCCGTATAGAACGCCTCCCGCAAACTGCGGGCGCCATACCAGAATGAGACCTTCCGCGAGGTGTTCAGCCGGCGGAACTGATCGAAAATGTG
>SXOW01000460.1 GCA_005778315.1 Acidobacteriota bacterium | reverse complement strand
GCCGCGCGAAGGGGTATTCCCGGTCGCCCTCCAACAAGGGGTTCATTTGGACTCGCCCATGTCGTAGAGAAAACGCTCGAACAGGGCGACGCTTTCGGTCATCGCGGTCATCGTGGCGTACTCATCTTTCTGATGCGCCTGCGCCGGGATCCCGGGTCCGCATGAGACAGCATCGATACCCCATGCGGTGAAGCGACCGACGTCCGTCCATGCTTGCTTGGCGCGGACGGTGCCACCGGCGGCAGCCACCAACGCGCGGCAGAAGGAATTCTCGGACGGCACGCGCCCGGCCGGCGACAGGTCTTTCACCTCGATCGTCCCCGCGTCACCGACCAGCTCGCGCATCCAGGCGACCGCGTCGTCACCACTGCGGTCGGGTGCGAATCGAAAATTGACATTTACGTGCACGGCGTCAGGGATCACGTTCCGGGCGCGGCCACCAGCGATGGTGGTGGCGCCGACGACTTCGCGATAGCGCACGCGCTCACCAAAGTCCACCGCCCGCTCCGGTACCGCCGCGATCTTCGCGATGAGCGGCACCGCAGCGTGAATCGCGTTGGCACCGAGCCACGGACGGGCCGAGTGGGCCGCCTTGCCGTGCACCGTTACCTCGGCCTGCAGGTTGCCGAGGCAGCCCAACTCGACGGCGTTGTCCGTCGGTTCCACGCAAATGGCGAAACGCGTGTCCTCCAATAGTTCGGGCAGCTCTCGCTGAATCACCAGTAGGCCAGACTCGTGGTACGCCACCTCCTCGCAGGTGTAAAAGAGAAACACGGGGTCGACGTGCAAGGCGGCGGGGTCGCGGGTCGCGACCAGATCGAGGAATACCGCCAAGCCGGCCTTCAGATCCGACGAGCCGAGTCCATAGACCCGATCGCCCTCGACCCGGGCGGACAGGTTGTCATTGGCCGGTACCGTGTCGAGGTGGCCGCAGAAGATGATCTTGGGTTTGCCGGTCAGCGCGGGGAAACGAAAGACCACTTCGTCAACCACCCGCAGGACCTCGCCTCGCGACACCTGCCGCAGCTGGCCTTCGACCCAATCCGCCAGTTGGCGTTCCTGGTGACTGACGGAGGGGATGTTGATCAACTGGACAAGGAGCTGGCGACGATGACCGGCTCGGGGATCGGAGAAGTCTGGACCGGTCATCGCGGGTGGGGAGTGCGCGTCGATGGTGTCGCCGGTGAAATCAGCCACGGCCCGGCTGGTGGAGACCCGGGTGGCGAGCGGGATGCCGTTCCCTCTCCTAGGAACCTGTACTCCTCGAAGGACAGTTGCTCGCGTGACGAGTCGCGATCGCATCGCGTGGGCCCCTCACCATCAGGGCGCCACCGGGATGTCGAGCGTCTTCACAAACGCGCTGCCAGAGTCGGCCGTGAACGTAATGTTGACGGTGACGACCGCTTCCCGCCCACCTCGCGGGAGCGTGTACCACACGTCAAAGTCGATGACCTGCTCGCCGCCCGGTTCCACACGATTGCCTCGCACCCGCTGGTCAAACAAGTACCGCTCGGCGTCAGGAGGCGTAGGCACCACCCCGACACCGGCGACCGCCTGACGCACAGCGTTGTTCAAGGCGGTGATCGCAACCGGATCGGAATCAAGGTCAAGCTTGATCACCACCGCGAATGACGCCTTCCAGTCCAGCGCCACCGGCGCGCCAGCGACCAGGACGGTGACCCCGGTGGACGGCTCAGCGGTCAGCGTCGCGGGCGCCGAAGAGAGCTCTACCGTAATCGGCCCCGTTGGTCCTATCGGCAGACCTTCCTTGCACCCGACGGCCGAGAAGGCCGATACGCCCACGAGCAGCAGTACGGCAACGTTGCGTCTCCCGAACATCCTTCGACTTCCTTTCGTGATCACACGAGACGGACCGGCGACCCGGCGATCAGAACGACACGTGAATGCCGCCTCGCACGAGACGTCCCAGGGCGGGGTATCCGAGCAGTTCCTGATAGACCTCGTCGGTCAGATTCTCTCCGGCGACCGACACGGCCACCCCGTCTGTGACCTGGAGGAGTCCTCGAGCATCCCAGCGTGTATAGCTCTCCAACCCGCTCAGACCGAGCACGCGACCCACGAAGTCGACGCCGGCGGTCCTGGCACCCTCGTAGTGCATGGTCGCTCCCACGGAGAAGCGGCCCAGGCGCAGGTCTCAGGTGACCGTAGCCCGGTGCGACGGGACCTCGGGCAGCGCCTGCCCGGGACGAATCAGACCCGTACTGCTGAGGACCTTGCTATTCGTGTACGCGTAGACCGCCGTCAGCTCCGCCTGGGAGATCGGTGTCACGGAGACGGTGGCTTCCACCCCATACGCGCGACTGAGCGGCACATTGACATACCCGGTGCGGATGTCGTTCGCGATCGCCGTAAGCGGACTACGCAGGCCGGCCAAGACGTCGAGCGCGAGCTGCGCACGACCGGCCAGGGTCAGCTGGCGAAATTCCTCGTTAGACGAGAGGTCCGGCAGCTCCAGCGCCCCGAGCAGGATCAGATCTGTGTACTCGTGGCGAAACGCCGTCAGATCCGCGGCGACGCGTCCGCGCAGGAGCGAACCGCTGACGCCGCCGTCGAAAACCCGGCTCTTGGCTTGCAACAGATCCTCGGTGCCGCGGCGCTCGAACGTCGCCCCGAATCGCTGTTCAAGCGATGGCGTGCCCACACCGAACCCACCGCTGCCATGTGCGGTAAAACCGCGTCCCAAGTCATAGATGAGCGACCCGCGTGGCTGCGCGGAGAGACCAAACGGCCCATTCTTGACGACACGGCCGCCGACCGTCACCTGCAGGTCGGGAAACACCTGGAGCCGGTCTTCTCCGAAAAAGGCGTAGTTGGCCCGCTGTTGGTCGAATGCGGTGCTCTGACCGAAGCGCCCCGACTCTGCCTCCACCGTCCCGCCGAACACGATGTAGTGAAACTCGTCCGGCACGAGCGTGAATTCGTAGGTGAGGTGCGCCATCTGCGTGTCATTGCGAAGACCAGCGGCGTCGGCAAAGTCCGGCATCTCCACCCGTAGCGCGACGTTGTCCGCCGACTGCAGTCCGACGCCTCCTGAATCGAGCGGATTCAGCGAGCGACGATTGGTTTGAGAGGCCACGAGACGGAGTTCGTGCTTGTTCGTCGGCCCCCGGTGCAACCGCAGCACCGCGCCGGTGGTCCACTGGGTTCGGTCTTCGCCCGCGTCCAGGTCAGCTGGCGCAAACACGGTCTGCCCAGGCAAGCCCACGTCGCTCGCTTCCCCCCGAAACATCAGCTGGGCCGAGATGTCACCTTTCCGCACGTCGAGGGTGCCGGCCAGCGCGGTTTGCGAATACTGGCTGTTCGGCACCTCGTTGTCAGTCTCGAGATTCCTGACGCCAAGGCTCCAGTCGTACTCGCCCCGCCGTCCGGCTATTGTTGCGCCGAGTTGACGCCAGCCGAAGTCTCCGCCTTCCGCATCAATCGCGAGGATCGGACTGGTCTCGTCTACCGAGCGGCGTACGAGGTGCACCAGCCCAGCCAAATCCGTGCGCCGCGCGCTGGTGGGCGCGCCTGTGACCACCTCGACCATGTCGGTCGTACCGGGCGCGCCCAGGTGCCAGCGGTGTGCGAGGTCGTCCAATGGGAGGCCATCCGTGAGGAGCGCACGCGGACCGGCCTCCGCTCCGCGAAACCGCAGAGACGTCGGATGACCCACGCCACCCGATCGAGCCACACTGACACCAGGTGACCGTGCGACGATACGCGCGAGCGGCATCCGACCACCCTCTACCGCGTCTCTGTCAAAGACGGCGGCCGACAGTCCTGGATAGGTTTCCTTCATCCGATCGGGCTGCCACCCGCTGCGCGCGCGGTCCGGCGGCACGAGTACCAAATCCCGACGAATCGTGATCCCAGCCACGATCTCCACCGGCGTGTCCCGGTCGAGCACGAAGGGCGCTTGATCGGTCGTCAGCGTCTGGGGCCCGGGGACCAGATCCTCGAATCGAAACTCTCCGGCTTCGTCGGTACGTGCGCCGCGGACGCGGCCGTCTCCCGTCGCCGTCACCACCGCCCCCACGACCAGTTCGCCGTTGGGAGACCGCAGGGTTCCAACCAGCCCGCCGGTCGACTGGGCTGACGCACTGGCCGCCACCAAGAGCGACAACAGCAGCGCCGAAGACATCTGACGCCAGCCATGGCCGGCGCGCAGTGCACCACACATCATGTAGGAAGACTCAAACCCTGGAAAATTGGTCGTCGTCGTCTCGGAATATTCCGACACGACATGTGGATTGCAAGCGCCTCCGGCCACGTCCGCCAAGTTGACAACCTTCCTACACTATCAGGACCGTAGGTGCGGATGCACGGCCCCTACTGTCTGACTTCTGCAACAAGCGTGGTCTCTATGCGGGTTCCGTCGCGGACAAACACCACGGGGGTGGGCTCGCCAACCTTGAGCAGGTCGAGCGCGTAGGTGTAGTCATAGATGTTGGCGATCGACTGTCCGGCCAACTCGACGATCACGTCTCCCTCCTGGAGACCCGATTTTTCGGCTGGACCGCCACCCATCACTCCCGACAGCAGGAGCCCGTCCACCTCTGCGGCGTAGTCCGGAATGGTGCCGGTGTACAAGCGAATCTGCATCTGGCCGCCCTCTTGCCCGGTGCGCTCCACCCGAACGAACTCCGGCGGCTGAGGCTCAGCGACCAGATGCGCCGCGATGGCGGCCCCGTAGCTGGCGATTCGGTCAAGGTCCACGAAGTTGACCGTGCCGGCGTCATCCGTGGGACGGTGATAGTCCTCGTGGCTCCCGGTGAAGAGGGCCAGGCTCGGCACCTCAGCCAGATTGAAGCTCATGACGTCAGTCGGCAGATACGGATCCGTGACCTTCTGAAGCTCGAAATCGAAGGCCCGATTGACCTCGTCCACCAGGTCTGACCAGATCCCGCTGCTGCCCAGCGCCTGGACGCTGAGCTTGTTGTCGCGAAGCCGGCCGACCATGTCGAAGTTCACGTACGCGGCGATCTGGTCGACCGGAACGGGCTCGTTCTGTACGAAGTCGGCCGAGCCGAGCAGCCCAAGTTCTTCTCCGGACCAAAACGCCAGGACGACGCCGCGGGCACGTTCTTGAGCCGCGAGCGCAGCCCCGGCGGCGAGTACCGCGGCGACCCCCGAGGCGTTGTCGTCGGCCCCGTTGTGGATGTCGCCGGCTTCGTCCGTCTTGGCCAGCGAACTCCCATCCTCACCGCGCCCCAGATGGTCATAGTGCGCACCCAGGACGACGTAGGGTCGTTCGTGCACCGTGTCCAGCGTAGGGGGCAGGTACCCGACCACGTTGTAGCCGGTCTGCCGCTCCCGGACGACCTGCGCGTCGAGGGTCACGTCGACCGGAATCTCGAATCCGTTCACGTGCGGATTTCCGGAATCGAGCGCGCGCTGCGCCTCTTCCAGCGTCGTGTCGGCATAGGCGAAGATCGCGTCCGCCACCCCCAGACTGATGCTGGCCGCCGCAATGCCGGAGTCCGCCACCGCGGTGTCGGCGGTCATCGGCACCAGCGCACCGGCGTTGGGCGACCGTGGCCCGGTGACGACCAACAGTCCCTTCGCGCCGCGCTGACGCACCGCCTGGGCCTTGAAACGCAGCCCGGAGTAGCGCGAAAACGCGGACCGCAAGTCCTGTTCCGCGTCCTCGGGAAAATAGCGGAGCACGACCACGACCTTATCGGTCACGTCCAGTGTGGCGTAGCTGTCATAGCTGAACACGTCGGTCTCGGGCACGACGAG
>SXOW01000459.1 GCA_005778315.1 Acidobacteriota bacterium | reverse complement strand
GTTCAGCCAGGTCGCGTCCCCCACGCGGACACTGGCATCGCCGTCAAACCCCGTGAAGCGACCGTCCGCCTGTCGGAACTCCGCCACGCGCAGGCGGTCCGCCACCGCGCTGGTGATCGACGCAAACACAAAGTCGTCGATGTCATACACATACGCGTTGATGCTGCCCTTGGTCCGGGCGGATTGATAGCGCAGACTGACATCGAGACCAACTATGGTTTCGCTTCCGAGGTCCGGGTTGCCCACCTCGAATATCAGATTGCCGACGTGGGGACCGAAGTTGTACAGCTCTTCGAGAGCAGGAGCGCGGTGTGAGCGAGTCACGTTCGCCACGAAAGCGGTGCGTGCGCCCAAGTCGGCCTGGAGTCCGGCCGAGACCGACCCGCCGCTGAAGTCGCGGTCTCCCACCACGGGTGCGGTCTGGCCTCCGGGTTCCGTTTCCGTGTCGCGGGACACGACAGTGTAGGCGTTGCGTTCGAGACGGCCCCCGAGCTGCGCCCGGAACCGTCCGAAGTCCAATTCTTCATACACAAACGCTGCGATCGAGGTCTGGTCGGTCGGAGGGGCCAACGCCTCTTCGCCGACCGCGACGAAGTCGCGTGCCTGGGTCCAGATGCCGAACTTCCCAGCCAGGCGAGCGGTCTGTCGTTGGTCGACCTCGGCCCGCAGCACATACGTGCGATTGTTGAACGCCGTGCCGAGAAATTTTGTTCCGCTCTCCGCCTCGATTTCATTGTGCGACCAGTCAACCGCATTGAAGGTGACCCGGACGCCGTCGGCCACGACGTGGTTCAGGTTGCGCATGCCGATGTCGAACCGACCAACCCGACGTCGCGAGTTCAATTCGACCTGCACGTCGTCTTCCAACGTGTCCGGCTCCTCGATGCCGGCGTGGTCATCCTCTTCGTCGTCGTGCCCGTGGCCCAGCTCGCCGACGAACGGCACGCCGAAGAGGCTGTTCTCGGCCGTGAATCCTCCGCTGGCGAACAGCCGGCCGCCAGAGTAGCCGATGCCGGCACGCGCGGAATGGAGTTCAGTCGCCGAGTTGGCTATGGTCCCCAGCGGTGTTCGATAGTCGTCCGTCGCCCTTGTGCCCCCACCGAGCCAGAGGATCGCTTTGCCATCGGTGTATTGCAGGCTGGCATTGGTGCCCGCCTGCTGGTCGGCCGAGCCGGTGTCCGCACTGACTTGTCCCCGCGTGCCGTCGGTCATCGAATCGCGATAGCTTTCGTGCGGCGTGATGGCGTTGACCACACCGCCCACCGCGTTGGACCCATACAGGAGCGTCGCCGGCCCCCGTACGATTTCCACGCGATCCAGGCCGTTCGGGTCGATGGACACTCCGTGGTCACCGGACTGGCTTCCGAGGTCGCCGGTTCCGATCCCGTCCTCCATGATGAGCACCCGGTCGCCATCAAAGCCGCGAATGATGGGCCGGCTGGAGCCGGGACCAAAGCTCCGTTTCGCCACGCCAGGCTCGTGCTCGAGCGCGTCTCCAAGCGACGGTTGAGGGTTCGAGATGAGCTCGAACGAGTCCAGGGTGGAGATGGCGTTGAACGCATCGAATGCCGTCGTCTGTCCGCCCGCGGTCGCGGTAACGGTCAGCTCTTCGTGGATCGCTGACCACGCGAGCGTGAAATTGACCGTGACGTCGGCACCGGGTGGCACGAGCACGCGCTGCCGCTCAGCGCTGAAGTGCTCTCGTTGAGCAATGACCTCATGCGGGCCGGGCGGCACCCCAGCTATTTCGAATGTGCCATCGGTCCCGGTCAACGTGACGAGGGACGGCCCTACCACGAGCACTGTGGCGCCATGCGCAGGCTCGGCCCCGTCTCCGAACGTGACGGTTCCGCGGATCACGCCAAGGTCCTGTGCCTCCGCCGGTGCGTACCACAGCGTGGCGATGCACACGACCGGCCGAATCCAATGCGAACGTCGGTTTCTCTTCAAAAGTGCCTCCTGCCTCCGCGCTGGCGTGGGCGCGTCGATCCCACGTCGATCCGTGCCTATGTGCTCGAGTCAAGCAGAGACCCCGGGGCGTCCCACGGGTTGCTCCCGCCCTGCCCGGCTCACGGTCTCGCTGGACCGCGGGCGGGGATGAGCCGGTACGAGTGAGGGGACTGGCTACGAGAGAGGGGGGCCGCGAGCCGGGGCGGGTGCCGTCGCGGTAGCCAGCAGCCGCTGCGTGGCCGCGTGTGGCGCGGTGCCGACAGGTTCGGGCGGTGCAACCGGTGTGTCGGCGGCGAGGTTCGCGAGTGGCTCGTGTCCCAGCTTGCAAATGGCGCAATGCTGTTCAGCGTCGTGATCGACATGCCACACCGCGGCCAACGCGGTGGCACTGATCACGGCGACGAGCATGGCCACGACTCCCGAGCGCCAGCCCGTCGCACGCGTGCGTCGGCGGCAGAGTTCATGACCGCGCGATTGCGCCATGACTCGGAATCTAGCAGAAGTCTCGCGCGCTGAGCAAGGGGAGGCGCTCCAATACGGCGGATACATGAGCGGCGTCTGGGTTACCTCACAGACTGCTGAATGCCTCGTGGTAACGCGCGACCCCGCGCGCATCGGCCAGGGCTCCGGTGTGCAGTTCGAGCGCCATAAAGACCGCTGGTGGCACGTCGTATTCACACGACAGCCCGAAGTGATGGGCTGGTTGGAAGCCGAACCGCGGATAGTAGTCGGGGTGTCCGAGAACCACGACCGCCGCGATGTCGAGAGCCCGGCACGAGTCCAGGCCCGCCGTGACCAGGGTTGTCCCAATGCCCCGCCGTTGGTAGCTCGGCTCCACGGCCATTGGCGCCAGGCCGACCGCCGTGATACTCGGGCTTCCAACGATGACCACTGGTGAAAACAGGATATGGCCGACGATCGGGCCAACGCCGGTCTCGTCGTGCGGGGCACGCTGTACAGCCACGAGCGAGACGGTGGCCGCCGCCGCCCGATGGATGCGCTCCACCAGATTCGCCTCATCCGGCTGACCGAAGGCGCGGTGGACGACGCCGCGAACGGCGGCGACATCGCCTGGCTGTTCCTCACGAACCGCAATCATGGGTGCCCGGCCGCGTCCCATCCTTCGCGTACGATCAGCCGCTCGATATGGGCAGTGTGATGTCGTCCATGCCACGCGTAGGCTCCGACGGCGACGGCGAGCGTGGTGGCGGACCCGGTGGCCGGATGTACGAATTCACGTTGGAAATCGATCTGGCTGAGGCTCTGGAGTAGACCGACCCAGCGGACGTGCAGCGCGTCGAGCAGGTCCAGCGAATGCGCAATGGGGACGGTCCGATAGTCTGGCAGGGCCGCCCACCGCTGTTCGTCGTAGGGCTTGATGACTGGCCGGTCCTCGGTGAGCGCCCATTTGAATCGGATCAGACTGTTCAAGTGACTGTCGGTCACGTGATGCACGACCTGTCGCACCGACCAGCCGCCGGGGCGATACGGCGTGTCGAGCTGGCGACTGGTCAGCCCTTCGACAACCGCGCGCAAGTCGCGCGGCAGCTGTGCGATGTCCGCGGTCCATGAGGCGACCTGGGCCGAAGTCACCGGGTCCGGCGGCTCGAACGGTCCGATCGGATAACGGAGGTCTTCGTGCGAGGTCATGGTCATATCGCTCTTTCGGGTGCTGAACAGCGTGGGGCTCCGCGGTCGACTTCAGGGTCTTGTTTGCTCATAATCGAGACGGGCCGTTGGGTCGTCCCCTCGCGCCCAGACAAGGAACAGTATGTGCCGCAATATCAAGACCCTGTTCAATTT
>SXOW01000458.1 GCA_005778315.1 Acidobacteriota bacterium | reverse complement strand
TACACCGAGTTGAGCTGAAACTTCGGGAGCGCGGTGATCTGGGCCAGGCCCTGCCGCGCCAGTGCCTCGGTGCGGGGCGACGGACTGAGTTCGAGCGCTTCGACGAGGTGTTGATACGCCGCAGTGGGCTGTCCAAAGGCGCGACGCTGGAGCAGCCCGGCCCCCACGTGGGCGTCGGCCGCTCCGACGCCGATCGGATAGTCACGCAGGTGCCGCTGAAAGACGACCAAGGCGGCGTGGACATGCCCGCGAGCTGCCATCCAATTCCCCAGAGCCAATGACTGCGGTTCGGTCAGCAGACGGATTGTTTCGCGCGCAGACAAGCCCACATACATCCGCGCCGCGTCTTCGAAGTCGCCGTTCTCGACCAGGGCCGCCAGGCTGCCCGGCGTCTCATGGCGCGCCGGAGGCGCGGGCGGGGTGCCAAAGTCGGTCGGTCGGATGAGCACCGCCCCCCGGTTGGCCATCCAGGCAACGGCCACTCCGCCAAGAAAACCGCCGATGTGGGCGCCGTGGGCCACACCGCCGCCGGGTCCCGACGTCGCGAGCAGCGGCAGGATGTTGTCCGCGATGAGATAGAACCCCAGCACCCACCGGGCCGGCGCATGGACCACGTTCATGAAGAACGGAAAGAGCATGACCCACAACCTGACCCGGTTGCGGGGGAACCACACGAAGTAAAAACCCAACACGCCGGAGATGGCGCCCGAGGCCCCCAGAAGCGGCAGCGGTGACGCACCGGCGAGGACCAAGTGAAACAACGTCGAGGCCACCCCGGTCCCGAGATACGCGGCCAGGTAGCGGCCGCGGCCTAGGCGGTGCTCGACATTGTCGCCGTAGATCCACAGAAAGAGCATGTTGCCGGCAAGATGAAAGAAGCCGGCGTGCAGGAACATCGCGGTTAGCAGGTTAACGGTCCGCGGCGCCGTCGGGCGAAAGCCCCACTGGAAGACAAACAGGTCGTACTGGCTGAGTCCACCCACGATGGCGTCCACGGCGCGCGGTGACAACCGGCTCGACATCGCCTGCTGGAGCGCGTTGAGGTAGTCCACCACGAGGGGGTCACCCGGTTCTGGACCGACGAAGCTGAGCGGCAGGGTGACGAACAGATACGCCGCGCAGTTGACCAGAATCAACCCATAGGTCACCAACGGAACGGAGCTGGGATTGGGCTCGTCGCCGAGCGGGAGAATCATTGCTGAACTCTAGGGTACACCCGCGGCCTCGGTCTGAGCCTGCTCGTGGTTGCACGCGGTGGGCCACCCTGAGCGGTTTCTCGGATGCGATGCCCGGATCGGCGAGGTCGACGGGTCCTCCGCTGGTAGCCGGACGCCCCGGCCCCGCACCGCGCCCACGCGGTGCGGGCACCAGCGTCGCGTCGAGCAGACTCACTGCCCACGCGGTGCGGGCACCAGCGTCGCGTCGAGCAGACTCACTCGTCGAGCTGGGCCAACCGACGCGCGATGTTGTCGCGAGTGTCCCTGAATCGAGCCAGTTGATCCGCGTCGGTTCCGGAAGAACCGGCGGGATCCGGCAGGGCCCAGTGCAGCACGGTGGCCCCCTTCGTCAGGACGGCCGGGCAGACCTCATCGGCGCAGAGGGTGATGATCGTTTCAACCGTGGTCGGGTCGATGGTATCCACGTGCTTGGACCACTGGTTGGCAATGTCGATGTCCAGCTCAGCCATCACCGCGACGGCATGGGGGTGAACGGCGCTGGGAGCCGAACCGGCACTTTGCACCAGACGCCGTTCACCAAACCGCGCGCGAGCCAACCCCTCCGCCATCTGGCTCCGGGCAGAGTTTGCGACACACAGAAACAGCAGGCCTCCTTCCGACATCCGGTCCAACCTCAGGGTAGAGCAGAATCGGCCGCGCCGGCGGCGGGCCGTCGCGCTCGGATGAAGGCGCTCATGAAGGCGCCGTCGACACCGGCCACAGCGTCGGAGTCGAAGCCAGCTTGAGCCAGGAAGGCGCCGGCATCGGCGCGTCCGAATACACGGGTCGGCTCTACCTCGATGTCCACGAAGCCGGCGGCGGCAAGTCGCCGACGATAATCGGTCACCTCGAGCGCGCCAGCCACGCAGCCGACCCACAGCTCCGGGCTTCGACACAGGTCGGGGTCGACCTCGCGGGTGCGTACGATGTCGGAGATGGCGAGTCGGCCGCCTGGCTTCAGGACACGGTTGGCCTCAGCCAGGACGCGGTCCTTGTCGGCCGACAGGTAGATGACGCAGTTCGAGATGATGACGTCGACCGAGGCGTCCGGAAGTGGGATCGCCTCGATCGTGCCCTTGAGGAACTCGGCGTTCTCCTGCCCTGCGGCCGCTTTGTTCCGTTCGGCCAGCGCCAGCATCTGGTCGGTCATGTCCAGCCCATAGGCTCGGCCGGTGTGACCCACGCGACGGGCGGACAGCAGCACGTCGATACCGCCGCCGGACCCGAGGTCCAGGACCGTTTCACCGGGACGCAGGTCGGCCAGGGCGGTGGGGTTCCCACAACCGAGCGAAGCCTGCACGGCCAGCCCGGGCAGTTCGCTGACCTGCGTGTCGTCATACAAGTCAGCCGTAATCGGATCCGTGCCGCCACACCCGCACGCGGCCGGGCCGCAACAAGAGGCGTCCACGCCCCCACTGACTTGCTCAGCAATCGCGCCGTACTTCGCTCTCACCGCATCTGCGATCGTGTTCACTGTCGTCATACCCACCCCCTTGTGGAATCCGTGACCTCAATACATTCGCACAAGCGAATATATAAACCCGCGATATATCTGTCAAGGCGCATATAATGCGTGCACCACAGGAGGAAGCGGTGACAAATCGCATCGAGACGATGGCAACCCTCTTCAAGGCATTGGCTGATCAGACGAGGCTCCGCATCCTGGGTCTGCTCGGCGCCGGCGAGGTGTGCGTGTGCGATATCCACCAGAGCCTGGGGATCCCGCAGCCCACCACGTCGCGCCATCTCGCGTATCTGAAACGGGCTGGCCTGGTTGCGGACCGCCGCGACGGGTTGTGGGTGCACTATCGTCTGGCCGAGCCGCGCGATCCGGTGTTGCGCACGGTGCTCGACGCCACCATGCACTCGCTGACGCATCTCCCGACCACAGCTCGGGATCGGACCCGGCTGTGCTGCAACACCGGTCGTGCGCTTCCCGCCGTCGAGGCCGCGCCAGGGCTCCCCTGCTGCGAGAACTGAAGACGGTCGGTTGGCCACGGTTGGCCACGGTTGGCCCTGACGCACCAACTCGCGCAATTCAACGTGGCCCAAACGCGGGCACCGCTAGCCGACCATTCGTGGCGAGACGACTCGGCGACGCACGCCACCGTTGGCCCCTCGGAGTCCACGTCCCTGAAGCTTGTCGAGAAACCGTTGACGCTATACCATCCATGCGACCCGACAATCGGGCGCTTGTTCCGTCTTACCCAAGGAGGCTACTGCTCATGGCGATCGGAATCTATTTCGCACCGCCGGCAATGTCGGCGGACAAATACGACGAGTGCATCAGATTGTTGAAAAAAGCGGGCGCCGGCCACCCGCCTGGGCGGAAGTACCACGCGTCGTTCGGCCCGGGCGACAAGCTGATGGTGTTCGACGTGTGGACATCGCAGGCAGCGTTCGACAAGTTCGGGAAGACGCTGACACCCATCCTGGAGCAGCTTGGGATTGACCCGGGACAGCCCAGCGTGATGCCCATGCACAAGGTGATCGTGCCAAAGGCGAAGGCCGCAAAATCCAAGTAGTACCAAGTATTACAAGGTCGCGCGTAACTCGGCGCCAGACCGAGGCGGCGCCGCCCATGCAGCGTCTGACACACGCGCGCTTGCTCGACGGCGTCGATGCCCTGGCGCGCGTGGACCGCGACCTCGGGCGCATCGCGGAGCGCTTCGGTCCACCGCCGTTGTGGGGCCGGCGGCCGGGGTACGCCACGCTCGTCCGCATCGTTCTGGAGCAGCAGGTGTCGTTGGCATCGGCGAAGGCCACCTACAACCGGATGCGAGACGCCTTCGGCGAGGTCACGCCGGCGCGTATCTCGTCGCTGAGCGAACCGGACATTCAACGGGCCGGCGTCACGCGACAGAAGGCCAGCTATTGTCTCGGACTGGCGCAGTTGATCCAGCGGGGCGAGGTCGACCTCGGGGCCCTCAATGGCCAGACCGACCGCGAGGTCCGGCGGCGCCTCGTCGCCATCCGTGGCATCGGCGCCTGGACCGCCGACATCTATCTGTTGATGGCGCTTCGACGCCCCGACATCTGGCCGGACGGCGACCTCGCGTTGGCCACGGCCGCGCAACAGGTCAAACGGCTGCGGCAACGGCCGGACGATGCGCGGTTGCGTCGGCTCGCGGCGAGCTGGGCACCCTGGCGCGCAGTCGGGGCCCGACTCCTGTGGCACTACTATCTCTCGACTCGGGGTGGCCGCGACTCCGTCGTGTGGTGACGCACCGATGCCGAACCCGTCGGTCCGGCACGTCCTGATCATCGACCACCGGGCAGATGCCCTCGCCGCCTACTTCGCGGCACGGCGATCGGATCTCGTCTGCCGTGTGCGGAGTGCGACGGCGCTGACTCCGGGCGACCAGGAGTGGGCTGATGCGGTTGTTGGCTTCAGCCCGCCCGGTTCTCTTGAGCGATCGTCTTTCCGCTGGGTGCACTCGACCGGGGCCGGTGTCGATGCGTGGCTGGACACGCCGTCGTGGCCGAACGGGGTCACACTCACCCGCACGACCGGCGAGCTGGGCGTGCGGATGGCGGAATATTGCGTAGGGCACGCGTTGGCCGTGTCTCAGCGTATCGCGCCGTTTTATCGAGATCAGCAGGCAGGGCAATGGACCCCGGTGGAACCGAGCACGGTGCGCGGCACCACGGCAGTTGTGCTCGGGACGGGGTCCGTCGGGTCGGCGATTGGTGCAGGGTTCCACGCGGTGGGGTGCCGGACCATCGGGATCTCCCGCTCCGGGCGGCCGGCATCTGGCTTCGATGCGGTCTATCCGGTCGACCGCCTCGCCGATCGGGTCGTGGACGCGCGGTGGCTCGTCTTGGCGGCGCCCCTCACGCCAGTCACACGGCAGATCGTCGGGGCCGCCGTGCTCGCTCAGTGTCGAGACACCGTACTCATCAATGTCGCGCGAGGTGGCTTGCTCGTTACCGCCGCGGTCCTCGACGCGCTGCGCACCGGCGCCCTGGCCGGGGCCGTGCTGGACGTGTTCGACACCGAACCGCTCCAGCCAGACTCTCCACTGTGGCGAACGTCTGGCGTGGTGGTCACCCCGCATATAGCGGGCGTGACGCACGTCGAGGAAGCCGGCGCGGCGTTTCTCGATGCACTGGCTCATCTGGAGTCAGGCCGCCGCCCACCCTCAGCCGTCGATCCGGCGCGAGGGTATTAACCTGCAGCGTCGCAGCACGGCCAGGCTGCAGGGCGTCGAATGAGACGACCGCCGCGGGACACCCGTGGCTGCGGCCACGGGGCCACGCGCGGGGTCAGGGATTCACGGTGACGTCTACGTGGGCCGTCGTCCAGCAACACTGGTCGCCACCACCGCCATCGCCGGACACATCGTTCCCGGTCGCCATGAGGCGGTACTGGCCAGGCGCGTCGAACGTCACGGAGGTCATCCTCTCGCCACCGGCCAACTCATCGAATGGGTGCGTCAGCTCTGGGCCGGCGTCAAGACCGTCGGCCTCGAACGTCACCTGACCGGGGCCCCGATACTTCTTCCAGGTCACGCGGAGCGGCGGTCGGCCGCGACGGCCGGCCCGCTCTTCGGGCTCGACGGTCAACGGTTGATCCCTGGCGGAGATCAGCAGGGTCAATGGCTCGCCGACCGTGGTCGAATAGGACGCCGCGATGCCATGAGGCGGCCCTTGCAGGTCATCACCGCCGGGCCCGACCTTTAGAATCGGTGGCACGTTGCCATTCGCCACGTTGAGGAAAGGATCGGCAAAATACGGTGGATTGGCCCAGAACTCCACTTTCGCCAACTGGTTGTTGATACGCAACGTCCAGTTCACCCGACGCTCGGCGTCCTCGGCGGGCACGGTGACCGAAAACACGCCCCAGTTACGTCCTGGCAGGAAATGTGTGGGCTGCCCCATGTCCTGTCCAGGGCCCATGTGATTGTCTGGCCCGATGGGAATGTCAACCGAGACATCGTTCCGGTTGTAATAGCCAACCAGCAGCGTCAGACTGCCATCGGCGTTGCGGGACCATGCCTCATACGCCGGCCACACTGCCTCCCCCGTGCTCCCGGCCGGCTCGAGCGCAAGCGGCGTCCGCGGTGGCTGCGCGTCGGCGATGGTCGGCAGCAGTGCCCCGACGCCGAGGAGGGCCAAGGCGATGGCGACTGGGAACACGTGAGGGCGCTGGTGCATCGGGCTACTCCAGGACGTGCGCACCGACCGAATGACAAAGGGCGCCACCCGTGCTGCGGGCGGCGCCCCTCTCACTGCACGTGTGACGCGGTATGCCGTGGCATGACGACAAGACGAGACGGCGAAGTGCTCTACTCCCCGCCCCCTCGCGTCTCGGCCTGGGCGGCCTCACGCTTGGCCACCTCGGCCTTGTAGTCATCTTCCTCAAAGTAGGTGACGTTCACCCACGCATGGGCCATCTCGTCCACGGTGCGGTCACCGTAGCCGACCCACACATTCGGGTCAGGGTTCGACCGGTTCGCGGCTGTGTTGTCGTGCCAGGCGGTGACCTTGATGAGGGTCCCTTTCGGCAGCAACGGCGCCGCGTCGTCTGAGAACACGTAGCTGTTGTGCCAGTTGAAGTTGAAGTCGCCAACGTGACTCAGCACCTGGCGACGACCGTCCGGCTGAATCGCCTCGATCGACATCGCCTTGCCGCGCAGGTGCATGTGCGGCTGGAAGCTCTCTATACGCGCCGCGCGCTGCAGGGGGAAGAACCCCTGGGTCGTGGCGACCGTGTTCGGCGCAATGTCCACGCCCCCGGTGCCCATCAGATGGAGGACCTGACGGTGCTTCGGCGCCTGATCCTCAGGATACAGATAGACACCCAACTGTACCGTGTCGGTCACTTCTTCACCAGCCGACGAGTAGTGGATGTCCCACTGAATCTCGGACGCCGGCAGCATCAGCTTGCCGGTACCGGGACGCATAATCTCGCCCTGCTTGCCAACCGCCCACTCCATGAACGTGCCGGCGGTCCGAGACCGGTCGACGCCGTCGGCGGCATTCGCCTGGTTCGCGGCGGCCAGAGCCGGGTCCGTCTCGTCCTGCACGAGTCGGGCAATGGCATGGTGCGTGATCTTGCGCCCGGCCACCGTGCCAGGACGAATCTCGATGGCGCGCGCCCACCGCTCCGTGGTGAGGCCCGTCGCGACACGGGGCTTCCACCACGCGTCGCTCGCCTCGGCGCCCATCGTGAAGGGCGTCGACTCGAGAATCAGGTCCGGCGGGCCGTCGAACTGCTCAGCGAAGTTCCAGATCGACTCGTCTGGCCAAGCGACCGCGGCTGGCATGTCTTCCGGATTGCCTCGCGGCGCACCGCCGTCGACCCAGCGGGCAATCGTGTCAATCTGCTCATCCGTCAGCGAGCGGTCGTTCTGGAAGTCCTGGATACCGACGGTACGATCGAGATGCCACGGGGGCATCTGCCGCGTCGTCACACGATCCTTGATGGACCGCGCCCAGGGCCGAGAATCCTGATAGGTCACCAACGACATTGGCGCGATCGAGTCCGGTCGATGACAGGCCTCGCACTTGGCCTGAAAGATCGGCGCGACATCCTTCGTGAAGGTCGGCACCGCCTCTTCCGCCGCCGCGGCGGTCACGACACCGAGGGTCGAGACCACCGTGGCCACCATGCCCACCAGGGCACCCGCGCGCCGCAGAACACCAAGAGATTGCCGGAGGGCGGTCTTCATAGCGGTGTGTCCTTTCACTCGAACGGTGGCTGGGGTAGGGCTTGGCGGCCCAACGACTGATCCTACCCCGGACAAACAGTGATCTCAATCTGCCAACGCCGTGCTCTGAGATTCTGTGTACGCGGTCTCAGCGCGTCGCGCGGCGATCCGCCTCATGCTGGTCCCAGAGAGCCGCGCCGTTCGCGTGCACGCCCTCTCCGGCCTCGATAACCGCACCCAGCTCGATGTGGGCCGGGGAAGCGGCCGTAAAGGCGGGCCATGTGGCCTGGCCCGCGCCGTTCGGATCGCCTGTCGCGGCAAACCGCAGCCAGTAGGCGCGCATGGCGTCCGACAACTGCTGGTCCACCTCCGTGTAGTCCCCCACAGGACTCAGCCCCAGCAGCCGCTCGCCGGGCTCGTCGCCGGTGGTCAGCGTCCCGAACACGTAGACGAGCTCGGCCGCGTGATGCGCGCCGAGGGTCTGTCCCCACGCGGTCGGCGGTTCGTGTGTGAAGTGATACAGCCATACCGGCGACGAGAGCGCCGCCTGGCTGCGCGCATGGGCCAGGACTGGGCCGGCGAAGTACATGTCGTGAACCAGATGGTCGAGACCGCGCCGCACCCTGTCGGGAGACCCCGCGTCGTAGTGCGCGAGCATGGCGTCCGCCTGCCCGGGATACAACGACCTGACGTGCTCCACGAACGCGTCCGGACTCTCTATGGCCAGCCCTTGAGTCATCAGTGAGCCTTCGTTGCCGTTCATCCCGACTATGAGTGGCACGTCATGCTGTAGACCTTGGTCATACATCGACAGCGGGTCGTCCGGGATCGTCCATCCATCGACGTTGGGCGCCCAGACGTACCCGGCCAGCAGGAAAGGACTCCCGGCGCCCTCATTGGCCGCCGCGAGCACGGCGTTGGCCTCAATCGCCCGAAGCTGACTCAACGCGTCGGACCCGTCTCCCTCCACCTGTAGTCTGGTGGCGACGCTCAGCCCCTGGGCCTCGGCCGACGCAAAATCCGGTGGGCTCCCTCGGAGCGGTCGGTCCCACCCGTGAATCCAGTTGCTCTGGGCAATTGCCCGGTGAAACAGACCGCCGGCTTGCGGCATGAGCATCACCGACATCACCGCGCCGGCCCCCGCCGACTCACCAAAAATGGTCACGCGGTCCGGGTCGCCGCCAAACGTGGCGATATTGGCCCGGACCCACTCGAGCCCAGCGACCATGTCCATCAGCCCGTAGTTGCCGGATGCGCCGTGCGGCGACTCTGCCGACAGGGCCGGATGCGCCATGAACCCAAACACGTTCAGCCGGTAGTTGATCGTGACGACCACCGCGCCATCGGCGGCCAGTCTGGTGCCATCGTAGATTTGCGTCGACCCGGAGCCACCGGTGTAGCCGCCGCCGTGAATCCAATAGAGCACCGGCAACGGTTCGTCACCGATCTCGCGTGGCGCCCAGACGTTCAGAAACAGACAGTCCTCGCTATGCCGCAGGTCCTGTCCGCCCCCTTGCACACAGATGGCGCCGGCCTCGGTCGCGTCGCGCACCCCCTCCCATGGCTCGATCGGTTGGGGCGGTCGCCAGCGGAGATCGCCCACCGGCGGCGCCGCGAACGGAATCCCGCGGAAGGCCATGATGGCGGCATTTGTGTCCGAGGGTATGCCCCTGATCTCGCCGCCGGTGACGCGCACTGGCAAGTCAGCGGAGAGGCTGTCCGCCGCGATCGAACCAAGGCCCGGGGCCTCGGCGTCGGGTGGAGAGCACGCGGTAGCGGCGACGAGCAGCAGACTGAACGACGTCCACGAACAGACCCGATGCCCGAGACCCATGGGACCTCCCAAGTCACACCGAAGGGGTAACCAGACGCTCCCGGTGTCACGCTTCTTTCGCCGCGCCTAGCCCTCGCCTTATACAACGTTGCGGTCACGGGAGACCAGCACAACTCGCGGTCAGACTCGAGGTCAGACTTGACGAGCGCGGGACGAGCTCCCAAGATCAGCGCCTGATGCGGAATCAACGATCGCGGCGCGCGGCGGACCTCGGTGACCTTCGTGGCTGTGGCGTAGCCCTCGCCAGTGGCCTGATCCTCGCGACATTCGCTCACGCGGCCGCTCAGGTGCCGTCGCGCAGTCCAGATGTGGCCTTCGCGAGCGCACCGCCGGCCATCGTCGATGCGATGCTCGATCTGGCGCGGGTGACCAGCGACGACGTTGTGTATGACCTCGGTTGCGGTGACGGACGGATCGTGATCGCGGCGGCCAAGAACCGGGGCGCGCGCGGGGTCGGTATCGACATCGACCCTGCGCGGATCGCGGACGCTACCGCGCTCGCCCTCCGTGAGGGGATGACAGCGCGCGTGACCTTCGTCCTCGGAGATCTCTTTGAGGCTCAGTTCGCCGATGCAACGGTCGTCATGCTCTACCTGCAACCTGAGCCCAACCTGCGATTGCGCCAGCGTCTGTTGACCGAGCTCCGCCCTGGCACCCGCGTCGTGTCGCTCTCGTACGACATGGGCGACTGGACCCCGGACGCCGTGAGACGGATCGGCGGTCGACGGATCTACTTGTGGACGATTCCGGCGAGGCCGTAGGACTGCGACCCGCGTGTTGCGGAACGGGGGGCGGCCTCCTACATGTCGTCCATGCCGCCACCGCCGCCCGGCATGCCGCCGCGACCGGCTTTCTTCTTTTCCGGGATCTCGCTGATCAGCGCTTCGGTGGTCAGCAGCAGTGACGCGATGGTGGAGATAAAAGTTTTGATGAGGGCTAAGGCCACAAGTTTTTTCTCATTCAACTTTGAAATCTTACTGGAGACCACCAAAAAGCAATTGGTTGCCTTTAAGAAACGGTC
>SXOW01000005.1 GCA_005778315.1 Acidobacteriota bacterium | reverse complement strand
CAAGACGACGACGTTGAAGCTGCTGATGCAGCTCATCTATCCGACGTCGGGACACGCCGAGATTCTCGGGCGCCCGGCTGGTGATATCGAAGCGAAGCGACGGCTGGGGTATCTCCCCGAGCTGCCCTACTTCTATGACAATCTGAACGCCGAAGAACTCCTGCAGTATTACGGCGGGTTGTTCGGGCTCTCCTCCGGTGTTGCCCGCGCCCGCGCGTCGACCTTGCTCGATCGTGTCGGACTCGGGGCGGAGCGCAAGCGACGGTTGCGCAAATACTCCAAAGGGATGCTCCAGCGGGTTGGCATCGCGCAGGCATTGGTGAACGACCCCGAGGTCGTGTTTCTCGACGAGCCGATGTCCGGACTGGATCCGATCGGGCGCCGCGACACGCGCGAACTCATCCAGTCGTTGCGGGAAGAGGGGAGAACCGTCTTCTTCAGCTCGCACATCCTGTCCGATGCGGAAGCCGTCTGCACGCGCGTCGCGATCATGGTTCGGGGCCAACTCGTGTCGACGGGACGACTCGCGGACCTCGCGTTCGAGGTGCAGGGGTGGGAGCTCATCGTGCACGGCGGGGAGAGGCGTGTTCTGGCCGAGCTCGGGCTTGATGCGGTCACGACCACCGTCGCCGATGGGCGCCACATCATCGAGCTCCCATGCGATCGCCCGCCCGATCAGGTCCTACCCGAGTTGATTCGGCTTCGTTTTCAGGTGGTGTCGCTTACCCCTCGACATGAGTCGCTCGAGGACTACTTCATGCGCCTCGTAGCCAGCCGTGAGGCCTCCGCGGCCTAGCGCTTTGCCTAGCCATGTTCGTCATTTCACGGATCGCCGCGCAGGTCTTCAAGGAGTCGGTTCGCGACAAAGTTCTGTACAACCTGGTGCTGTTTGCGGTCTTGCTCATCTCCGCGTCGTATCTCATCGGGCAGCTTACGGCCGGTCAGGACGTCAAGATCATCAAAGATCTCGGCCTCGCAGCTACCCAGATCTTTGGGTTGTTCATTGCGGTCTTCATCGGGATCGGACTGGTCTCGAAAGAGGTTGAGCGGCGGAGCATCTATGGCCTGTTGTCCAAGCCAGTGCGACGCCACGAACTGATTCTCGGCAAGTACGCAGGCCTGGTACTGACGCTGGCCGTCAACGTCTCGGTGATGGCCGTCGCATTGCTTGCCGTGCTTGGGTATATGTCGTGGGTGGAATCGGAAGAGTTCCGGAAAGGCTGGGAGGCGCCAGCCGCGGACCCGGCCATGCTGGTGGCCATCCTACTTATTTTTGTCCAGCTGACCCTGGTGACCGCCATCGCCCTGTTTTTCTCCACGTTTTCAGGTCCGATGCTGTCCGCCGTTTTGACGTTTGGCCTCTACGTGGTCGGGCACTTCAATGCCGACCTTCGGAATTTCGAGAACGTGGTCGATTCTCCCGTTGCGGCGACGCTGGCACGGAGCCTCTACTATCTTCTACCCAACCTGGCGCCGTTCGACGTCAAGGCCCAAGTCGTGCACGCCCATTCAGTACCGGTCGGGTATGTGTTGTTGACCGCTGGCTACGCGGCAGCCTATATCTGCGCCTTGTTGCTGGCCGCGACGTTCATCTTCTCCAAGCGGGATTTCAAGTGACGAGGCGACCCGGGTTCTGGTGGCAGCGTCCCGCGTTCTTCACGATGACGCTGGCGATGCTGATCGTGGTCTTCGTGTCGAGCGCCGTCGTGCGAGACCGGGTCTACGCGGTGACGGACCCGGAGACGCAACTCCTGTACATACCATCCGGTTCCGTGCTCGATCGGATGGCACTGTCGTTCGATGCGTTGCTGGCCGACGTGTACTGGATCCGTGCGCTCCAGGAATACGGGGGCACGAGACGATCGGAGGACGACGGCAAGACCTATGCTCTGCTGGGTCCACTGTTGGACATCACGACGACGCTCGACCCTGAGTTCAATGCGGCGTATCGCTTTGGCGCCATCTTCCTGACCGAGGCCTACCCGAACGGACCGGGGCGTACGGATCTGGCGGTCGCGCTGCTCCAGAAGGGTATCGAGCGTATGCCGGACCGGTGGGAGTACTACATGGACATCGGGTTCATCTACTACTGGTGGGTCAAAGACTATGAGTTGGCGGCGGAGTGGTTTGACCGCGCGGCCGATGTGCCCGGTGCGTCCTGGTGGCTGCGGTCGCTGGCGGCCAATACGCTGGCGGCGGGCGGGAGTCGCGAGTCGTCTCGCATGTTGTGGACGGAGATGTATGAGTCAGCCGATACGGAGTGGATCCGTAACGAGGCGCTGCGACGACTCACGCAACTGCAGGCGCTGGACGACATCGATCAACTGGTCGTAGCGGCGCGGGGGTTTCTGGATCGGGAGGGTCGGCCACCCTTGGCCTGGCGCGAACTGATCGATGCCGGCCTCCTGCGCGGGGTACCCCTGGACCCCACCGGGCGAGCCTATGAACTCGACAACCTGAACGGGACCATCAACGTGTCTACCGATTCGACCCTCTTCCCCCTCCCCGGCGAGTCGTTACCGCCGTTGCCGCAGTGACCGCGGCCATCGCCACCGGCATCGTCGCGGCAGTCGGCCTGGCCGTAGGCAGCTTTCTCAATGTGTGCATGTATCGGTTGCCACGTGGCGAGTCGGTCGTCACGCCGCCGTCACGTTGTCCGTCCTGCGGCCACCGGTTGCGCTGGTTCGACAACGTCCCGGTCCTGGGGTGGCTCGTCCTGCGTGGTCGCTGCCGTAGCTGCCGAACCGCTATTTCGCCGAGGTATCCGCTTGTCGAGGTGGCCACGGCCGGCTTCTTTCTCTTACAGCTCTGGCAGGTTGGTTGGGCGCCGCTCCTCGCGGTTCGGTTGTTGTTCGTGTCGGCCATGATCGTCCTGTTCGTGATCGACCTGCAGCATCGCATCCTGCCGAACGTCATCACCCTGCCTGGCATCGTGGTCGGCCTGGTCGCGTGCCTGTTCTTCGAGCCAGGTTGGCGGTCGTCCCTCATCGGGGTGGCTGCTGGCGGGGGCGTCCTGTGGGCCATAGGGGAGGCGTATTTCCGGATTCGCGGCGAAGAGGGAATGGGATTCGGCGACGTGAAGATGCTGGCCATGATCGGTGCCTTTCTCGGATGGCAACTGATGCTGGTGACGCTTCTGCTCGCATCCCTCGCAGGGTCGATCATCGGGGGCACCATGATCGCCATCGACCGCGGCAACATGAAATACGCGCTGCCGCTCGGTTCCTTCCTTGCCCTCGGCGCGATCGTGGCCACCCATCTCGGGTATCCACTGATTGAGTGGTACGCCAACTTCTACTAGTTCCTGCATGACGGGATACCGGTAACCACCTGCCCTGCGATGGTCGCGGTTTTTGCCGGGCCCATCGCCACGGGTGGTGGCACAAACGGCCATCCAGGGCCTATCACCGCTCACGGCCACGCCCAGGAAGACGCCTCCGTTCGCATGCGGTGGCCGCGGCCCGGTGCTTGCACTGGCTCTGGTGGTGAGCGATGCGTACCTGACGGTAAGCCGGCGGTCACCGCATGACTCCTCGCCCGGTGGACACCCGGGAAGCCACTCGGGCCTGGCGCTCGTCGAGGTGGTTATCGCCGTGGGCCTGCTGGTCACGCTCACGGCGGGGGTCGCTCAGCTCTACGCCTTGTCCGCCGGTGCCCTGCTGCAGGCTCGCCACCGCACCTCGGCGGTCATACTTGCCATAGGGAAGCTCGAGGAACTCCGCGCGGTCGTCCGGAGCGAAGGGACAGCGGGTCTCGCTGGTTTCGCGGCACCGCACACGGAGCGACTTGACCCGCAGGGCCAACTCCTGGACTCCCGGTTGGGCGCCATGCCTGGCGCACGCTACGACCGGGTCTGGCTCATCGACCGACCGGCCGGTGTGAGGGACGTGGTCCGGATTCAGGTGCAAGTGGCGCCGGTCCGGCCGTCGGGCGGAAGGGGTCTCGGTGCCGCCGCGCCACCAGATGGGGCTCGTGTCGCCACGCTGGTGTGGACGCCATGACCGGCCCGACCCCCGGCTGGGTGGACGAACCGGGGCTGTCCCTGGTGGAGACGGTGATGGCGCTCGCGCTCACCCTCCTCGTGTTCGGCGGTCTGTTCGAGTTGGTCCGCCCAGCCGCGGGGTTGCAGTGGGCGTTGCCAGAAGGCGCGATGGTGCAGCAAAGGGTGCGGTACGCGTTCGACCGTCTGTTTCGTGACCTGATGACGGCGGGGCGTGGTCCTGCAGAATACGCACCGGGACGCCTGGGAAGGTTTCTCCCACCACTCGTGCCGTACCGGCTGGGGCGCCGAGCGCCGAGCGACGCTCACCGGAGTCCGCTGGTGGACGGCGTCAGTATCTTGTCCGTGCCGCGAGACGGGGGATCGGAGGCGATCACCCGTGGACCCATTGCGGGCCCGAGCGCCACGGTCGAACTGGCGGGTGGGCCGGGGTGCCGTCTGCCGGCGTGCGGTCACCGCGTCCGGGATATGGTCCTGGTCTTTGATGCACTCGGGGCGTGGGAGCTCTTTCGGGTGAGTGGCGTTGCAGGTCTTCAACTCACTGTGGAACGGGTGCATGCGACCGCCACCACATTCGCGGCCGGGGCGGTGGTGACGCCGGTGCAGCTGAGCCACTATTACCTCGACCCTGAACAGGCGCAGCTCCGACATCATGACGGCTGGCAGGCAGATTTTCCGGTCGTCGACCAACTGGTCCAGGTGGGCTTCCACTTTCGAGGCGCGAGCGCTGGTCCAAACCGGTGCGAGCGGCCGGCAACGTCCGGTCAGCTCGTGGACCTGCCACTATCCGAATTCAGCGATGGCCCTTGGTGCGGGACGGCGGGTCTCCCGTTCGATGGCGATCTGCTCCGCATTCGGACGGTCGTGGTGACGGTGCGTGCGCAGACCGGGGTGCCTGAACTCCGAGGGCTCGACCCGCGCTTGTTCGCTCGGCCGGGTTCGGCCCCGGGCGGCCGCGGGTGGGTTCCGGACCATGCGGTGACATTCACTGTCTCTCCACCGAACCTATGACGAAGCGCTGGGTGGAGCGTCGGAACGAGCAGGGTAGTGCGCTGCTCGTCACACTGCTGGCCGCGGTCCTCCTGACCGGTTTGGCGGGTGGCCTGGCGTCGGCCATCATGACGGAGGAGTCGATCGAAGCCAATCATCGCCGTGGTCTGGTCGCGCTCTATGCCGCAGACAGCATGTTGGCCAGGTCGGTGTCGGACCTGGCAGGCCGCGCAACGTGGCCCTCGGCGTTGGATGGGTCCGTGCCCTCCGGCCTACGCCTTGGCCCGACGGCCAGGATGCTGGCGGATGGCTCGTCGGTGGACCTGCATCGGGTGACGGACAGTCTGCAACGCCGGTTGGATCAGGAGCGAGGTCCGGGCGCGGCCAGGTGGCAGCTGTACGCATGGGGCTGGCACGGAGAACTGGTAACCGAGTCGGACCTGGACCGACAGCTTTTCGTCGCGGCGTGGGTGCGGGGCCGTGTCGTCGAGGCGGTATCGGATGAGTCCGCTGAGTGGATCGTTGTTCGGGCTTCCGCGTTCGGGCCATTTGGGAGTCGTGGCGCCGTCGAGGCCGTGCTGGCCCGCGACCCGGACACCGTGCGCATGGTCGCGTGGGATATCGACGCGTGGGATGTGGCCGCGTTGGACAGCGACCCATAGCCGCGTGCCAACCGGCGGCGCGACGTCGCGACTCGCCAGTCTGCTACACTGGCGCGCCAAGGTATCGCCGTGAGCGCCGCTCCCCCTGTGATTGCCCCTACTGTCCTCCTTGTGTCCGCGATTGATCCCGATGACGCGGGATTGCGCCCGGCGCTGGTCGCGGCCGGAATCGAGGTCGTAGTGGCGAAGGACGCGCCGCACGCCATCGAGGTGCTGCGACAGAAGCGCCCGGGGCTTGTCGTGACCGACCAGACGCTCCCCTGCGGTGATGGAGTCGGCGTACTCAGCGTCGCCAGAGCGATGGACGACGCCTTGCCGGTGGTCGTCGTCGTGGAGCCAGGCGACGTGCAAGGCGCTGTAGCAGCCATGCAGCGCGGGGCGCTTGAGTGTGTCGCCAAGCCACTGGACGTGGAGGCGTTGGTGTCGGTGTGCGAGCGGGCGCTCGATGCCTACCGGCTGGCGTCTGATGCCGTCCCGTTGACCGTGGAGGCCGACAGCGGCGCATCCGGCATCGTCGGCCGCGACCCGCAATTGGCTCGGGTGCTGCGGAGTCTTGCCCGAGCGGCCGCGACAGACGCGACCGTGTTGCTCCAGGGAGAGAGTGGAACGGGGAAAGAGCTCTTCGCGCGCGCGCTCCACCTGTTCAGCGCGCGGGCCGAGCGTCCGTTTGTCGCAATCAATTGTGCCGCCAT
>SXOW01000457.1 GCA_005778315.1 Acidobacteriota bacterium | reverse complement strand
GTATCGTCTAGGGGTTAGGATTCATGGTTCTCATCCATGCGACCGGGGTTCGATTCCCCGTACCGCTACCAATATCACGTCCTGCCAGAGCCCAGAACATCCGGTAACCATCTATTCTGGGGCAGTTTACGCCCGCCATCCTGTCCCAGGTGTTCCTGCAGCTTCCAGGGGAAGCGGCTGCCCCTCATCTCCCTCAGGGTCTGTTCAGGGCTTCAGCGGGGCTCGGAGGTCTCTTCGGGGCTCTGATTTTGTCTATCGTCCTACGATCGCGCTGAGAACAACCACCCTCGAGGTGCTGCAGCGATGGAGAGTAACCGGATCTTCGCCATGCCTTTTTCGGTACGACACCCTGCACTTGATCACGCGGCCGGTCTTGTTGCTGATGCTGTGCAAGGTCATTTTCGGAACCAGCAACGCATCGCCCGCGGTCGCGAACGGTCGTCTTGCCGTCCACTGACGCTGCAGGCGGCTAAGTTGGTCAACAAGCACCAGGCGCGTGGACGGCATCGCCGCCGGACGCCGGTCGCTGACCAAGGCAGGTTCTTCGCCATCCTGCTTTTTCTGAAACGGGAAAATCCGGACGACAGGAACGCCTTGTTCAAGGCCATATACATCGCCAACAGTTTGGGTTACCGGGAGTTCAGTACGGCGGTCGGGTGGATGAAGCCGGCCGAGAGGTTGATGCTCATGTGCTTCAAGGCCCTTGCGCCGTTGGTGGGGTGGGACCGATCAATGCGGGGTTATGCGGCGGCGCAACTAACGACACCCGACGTCGGGCCCCTCACGGGCACCAGCTGATCCGGCCATCACCATGAGCCGGCCCGCGGCGGTATGCTGGAGCGGTGCTCCGCGGCTTGACCCGGTGTAGCGGGTGGCAGTTCTTCCGTATCTGTGTGCTGGAACAGGGCTGTTCAGGGCTTCAGCGGGGCGCGGAGGTTGCGTCGAGGGCTCTAATTTTGTCTGTCGTCCTACAATCGCGCTGAGAACAACCATCCTCGAGGTGCAGCAGCGATGGAGAGCAACCGGATCTTCGCCATGCCTTTTGCGAGCGTCTATCCCCTCTACCTGCAGAAGGCAGAGAGGAAGGGGCGGAAGAAGCAGGAGGTGGACGAGGTCATCTGCTGGCTGACCGGCTACAGCCAGCAGGCTCTGGCGGAACGGATCGAGCAGAAGAACGACTTCGAGACATTCTTCAACGAGGCGCCGGCACTCAATCCCAACGCCAGCCAGATCACGGGGACCATCTGCGGCGTCCGCATTCAGGAGATCCAGCACCCGCTGATGCGGAACATCCGTTGTCTGGACAAGCTCGTGGATGAGCTGGCCAAAGGCAGGCCCATGGAGAAGGTTCTCCGGAAGTAGGGGCGCCCAGCCGGACACATGGCTTCCCTGAGGTTCGTCGCCCGGATACGCCTCGCGCTTTACGTCCCGAGTCATTCAGCCGCGGTCCCGAGAAAGTGTTACTGAAACCTCCAGCTCTCCGACGCGGCGACCGGATCGGGGTCTTCTCCCCGTCATCACCTTTGGGCGCGACGCACCCACGACGATTCTTCTGGTGCAGTCCATGCTCTGGAAGAGCGCTACGGCGTTGAGGTGGTCCGAGGCCAGTTGGCGGATTCTGTCAATGGCTTCACGTCTGGTTCCGCACGCGAGCGAGCGAATGTACTGAGGGCTCTGTTCGCAGTTAACAGAGATCGACGAAAGCACGGGTTCATGCGGCTTGGATGAACCAAGTTCGAAAATCGTCCAGTATGGTGAGCCGATTCCCACATTTCGTCGATTCGGCCCCGCAAGTCACCGGGAATCCGCCGACTATACTTGGCTAGGTTGGGGTGAGCCTCGGTGGGCGCGACCGCGCCGGCCTTGGAGGCTGGCCGCGGCTCCTGCAACGGGACGCGCTGTCGGTTACGCCCTGAGGTGCCTCACACCCCGGAGGAGACGCTCATGACCAACCCGCGCTACGTGGCCATTGGCACCTGTGTGGCGGCGTGCGTGATGGTCGCCGCCGCCGCCGGTCAGCAGAACGCGGCCCTCCAGTTCGAGGGGGTCGCGCTGACGACGGTGCCGGTAGCCGGCAACGTGCACATGGTGACCCGCCCGGGCGGAGGCGGCAATGTGGGCGTCTTCACGGGGCCCGAAGGCGTCCTGCTCGTCGATTCGCTGTTCGCGCCGCTCGCCGACCGTCTGCTGGCCGCGGTCAGAGAGGTCTCTGACGGCGAGATCCGCTTTCTGATCAACACCCATGTCCATATCGACCACATCGGCGGCAACGAGGCGCTGGCCGGTCAGGACGTGCTGATCTTCGCCCATCACAATGTGCGCCGGCGCACCCTCGAACCACTCCGCTTCCCGCGGTTCCGCACCGGTGGGTTCGCGCCCCAGCCGGCGGCGGCGGCGCGGCCCGTCATCACCTACCACGACGAAGTGAGCTTCCATTTCAACGGCGAAGAGGTGCGGGCCTTCTTCGCACCCGCCGCGCACACCGACGGCGACACCTTCGTCTACTTCCCGGACTCGGACGTGCTGCACCTCGGTGATGTGTTCCGCACGACCAGCTATCCGATCATCGATGTCTACAACGGCGGGTCGCTGGCCGGCACCATCGACGCGCTGGAGAGGGCCATTGACATCGCCGGGCCGGGCACGCAGGTGATCCCGGGGCACGGCGTGGCCGTCGTCGGGCGCGACGCCATGGTGGAGTTCCTCGCGATGACGCTCGACGTGCGCGATCGGGTGCGGACGATGATCGCCGAGGGGAAGACCCTGGACGAGGTGATGGCCGCACGGCCGACGGCGTCCTACGACGCGACGTGGGGGCAGGAGGCGTCCTGGACCGCCAACGACTTCGTGCCGGTCGTCTTCCACGAGCTGGGCGGGGCGTCGCTCTATGAAGCTCGCTGAGCAGTCGGCTGCGATGAGCGATACGGCGCCGCGTCTCCGCGCACCGGCCGAAGAAGGTTGAGATGCAGGTGGAGACCGCCCGGACGACGTGACGGTCCACCTCGTCGCCGTGGAGGTGAACAGCTGTTGAGCTAGACGCTGCCGTGACCTCGCCCCGCTGACCCGTCATGGCGGCCTGAGGGCCACGCGGAGGGGAGACTCAGTCGATGATTCCTTTCAACCCCGATCGGTTCGGGGAGCTGTTGTTCTACGGTGTCGTCCTGCTCGTCGGCTATCTCGCCTTCACCGTCATCCAGCCGTTCCTGGCGTCGCTGGCGTGGGCCGCGATCTTCGCGCTGACCATGTATCCGCTGCAGCGGTGGCTGCTGCACCGCATCGGATCGACGCGGGCGGCGCTGGTCACGACCATGGTTGCCGCGGTCCTCATCGTCGGACCGCTGGCGACCCTGTTGTCGGTCCTCGCGAGCGACATTCCCAGGGCCGTCGCGTTCATCAGGACGTTGCCAGAGACGGCGACGCCCGAGGGCGTTCAGCTGGCGTGGGACTTCCTGCGCGATCGCAGCCCGGTGGCGCTGCCCGAGGATCCGACACAGTTGCTGAATCAGGCCACGCAGACCGCCGTGACGTTTCTGGCGCCGAGGCTGGGCGGCGTCGCGGCGAACATTGCGACGACGCTGGGCAGCCTCTTCGTCATGCTGTTCACGCTGTTCTTCCTCCTGCGAGACGGCCCGCGGATAGGAGACGTGATCCGTCGTCTCCTACCGTTTCCCGAGGAAGAACGCGACCGGCTGATCGCCGACACGCGCGACATGGTCATTGCCAGCGTTGGGGCGGGGCTGACGGTCTCCTCGGTCCAGGGGATCATCGGCGGCATCGCCTTCTGGGCGCTCGGCGTCGGCGTGCCGGTGGCATGGGGCTTGGCGATCTTCGTCAGTTCCCTCCTCCCCGTCGTGGGCGCGGTGCTGGTCTGGGCGCCGCCAGCGATCTGGTGGCTGCTGTCCGGAGAGTGGGTTCGCGGGCTCATCCTGATCGGCGTCGGGACCGGCCTCATCAGCGGGGTGGACAACGTCCTGCGCCCGATTCTGCTGAGCGGGCGTACGTCGGTGAGCGGGCTGATCGTGTTCATCGGCCTGCTCGGCGGCGTCGGCGCCTTCGGGTTCGTGGGCCTGGTGCTCGGGCCCATCGTGCTCGTCACGGC
>SXOW01000456.1 GCA_005778315.1 Acidobacteriota bacterium | reverse complement strand
GACGTAGATGTGCGTCTTGTCGTCCAACAGATGCTCGGGGACGATCGGCTTGATGATGTTCGCAATCACGTCGGCTCTGATCTGCTCCGTGCTGACGTCCTCCGCATGCTGACTGGAGACCACGATCGCATCGACCCGCACCGGCGTGTCGCCGTCATACTCGACCGTAACCTGCGACTTGCCGTCTGGACGCAGGTAGCTCAGCACGCCATCACGACGCGCTCTGGACAGCCCGCGCACCAGTGCATGAGACAAGGTGATCGGGAGCGGCATGAGCGAGTCGGTTTCCGAGCAGGCATAACCGAACATCAGTCCCTGGTCCCCGGCGCCACCCGGATCGACGCCCATGGCAATGTCTGGCGACTGTGGATGAATCGCCGAGAGGACGGCGCAGGTATCGGCATCGAACCCGAACTTCCCGCGGTTGTAGCCGATACCGCGAATGGTGTCTCGGATCACACTGGTAAAGTCCGTCGATCCGGTGGTCGTGATTTCCCCGGCGATGACCACCAGCCCGGTGGTGAGCAGCGTTTCGCAGGCGACCCGCCCGTAGGGGTCCTGTCTGAGCACCGCGTCGACTACGCTATCAGACACCTGGTCAGCGATCTTGTCGGGATGTCCTTCGGTGACCGACTCCGACGTAAACAGATAATGCCCGGTCCGGCGCATGTTGTGCTCCTTGGCAACGACTGGCGCGTAGTGGAGAAATGACGACACACCCGGCCCGAGCACCCGCTGTGCCTCGCGCCACAGTGCAGAGAGATCCGCTAACAATAGCAAAGCCGCATGGAACGGGTCAACGACTGCCCCTGGCTCAGGAGCGCGGGTGAAACTCGTCGTACACCGCTTTGAGGCGCGCCTCGAGGATATGCGTATAGATTTGAGTAGTTGAGAGGTCGGCGTGGCCGAGCAGCGTCTGGATGACCCGGAGGTCAGCCCCTCGGTCAAGCAGATGCGTCGCAAATGAATGCCGGACGACATGTGGGCTCAAATCCTGAGTCAGCCCGGCCAGCCGACCATACTTCTTCATCACTTTCCAGAACCCCACCCGGCTCAACGACCGTCCCCCCCGCGCGTTGACGAACAGGTGGTCAGACGGTCGGCCCTTGAGCAGGGCCAGGCGACCAGACGCGAGATAGTCTCGGACGCAACCGGCGGCCGTCCGCCCGATCGGCACGATCCGTTCTTTCGAGCCCTTGCCAACACAGGTCAAGTACCCGGCCTCCAGATTCAGCGCGTCGACGCGCAGCGTCACCAGCTCCGTCACGCGCATGCCAGTCGCGTAGAGCAGCTCCAGGAGTGCTTTGTCCCGCAGGCCGGCGGCGGTGCCGACGTCCGGCTGGTCCAGGAGGCGGTCCACCTCGCTGATCGAGAGAAACTTGGGCAGCGACGGCCAGGCACGGGGCGCGCGCACATCGTCGGCAGGGCTGGCGTCCAAGTGCCCATCGAGCACCAGGAATCGATAGAACCCGCGCACGCACGCCACGACGCGGGCGACCGAACGGGGGGAGAGGCCAGACGACATGCGATGGCGCACGAACGCCTCCAGACCCTGTCGATCCAAGGCGGCGATCGCCAGTTTTTGGTCCTCACCAAACGCGAGCAACTGCTCCAGATCGCTGCGATACGCGAGGATCGTATTGGCGGAGAGTCGTCGTGAGACCCGCAGTTCGTTGACGTAGGCCTCTGCGAGCTCGCGCCCGTGATCAGCGTCTGCATTCATTGCTCCCGTATTTTGCGCGTTGTATACTCGATTTGCGAAGCGTATCCACTGGTGGGAACGGGCACCCCCGTCGCGTTCAGCCAGACATCCGTGCCGCAGATGCGCGCAATGGACCCAGTTGTGTCTCTCAGGCTAGGCGTGCTGCTTGCCGCGTTGGCTGGCGTCGCCAGCGGATGCGCAACCCGCACCGCCCCCCCACTGGCGTCGTCGATGCCGGCCGCAGACCCGGCCGACTTCGAGACGCAGCTGACGGAGTATGTGCAGGTGCAGGCGGCACTCGCGTCGGACAATTTCGACGAGGCGCGCACCCAGCTCGAAGAGTTTGCCCGCATCACCGATAGCGCGACCCAGACGCTCGCCGTGAAGGCGCTGGAGGCGGCTGACATCGCCACGCTGCGGGCCGACTTCAAACCCCTGTCTGAGTCACTGGTCGCCCGGGAACTCCCGCAGGGATTCGCCCGCGCCTATTGCCCGATGTACGACAACGGCTCCTCGTGGATCCAGCGGGATGGCCCGGTCCGCAATCCTTACTACGGCTCGGCCATGTTGACGTGCGGCGTCGTCGATGCGGCCGGAGCCGGTGCGCACATGGACCACACGGCCAAGCATGGAGGCACCGTCTTCATGGCCCCCGACGGATTCCACCATGTCGAGGGCGTCTACCCGGAACCCGGCGTATTTCGGCTCTACGCCACGGACAACTACCGGGAGCGCGTCGACGTCAGTACCTGGGCGGGCCGCGCCGTCACCGAGGAAGCGTACGACGAGACAACAGATGAATTCCTGGAGGTGGCCGCCGTCGAGCTGCGGCCGGGACCCGATGGCGCGTATCTCGAGGCGCGTGTGCCAGACGCTGGCGACACGGCCGAGATCATCGCCAAAGTCATCTTCGAAGAAGGTTTTCCCGCCGAACGGTTCGACTTCTTCCTTCAAGCGCTGTCGTCTCCATCCGCCAATGCGGACGCGGCATCGGCCGGCGTGAGCTTCGGCGGCGATACGACCGACCGGGCGACTCTGGCCCAACGCATTCAGCCGGACGTTCCAGACAGTGCGAGCGAGATCGCAGTCGAAATCGCCGTACGCGACCAGGAGATCCGCGAATTGATCGGCCGTGGGGCATTTACGGAGATCTTTATTCCCGCGCTGCAGGCCAAGGAACTGGCCCTGGCGCTCCAACAGCGCGACAACGCCCTCCCGGCCACGGTCCACAACCAGGTCCGCATCGCGGGGCGTCATCTCGTACGTGCGGCCTATCTCCTCGACTGGTACGGGGACCTGGGCAACAAGAACGACGTCGACGAGGCGTACCGCGTGTTTGCCGCCTCTGTCAGCGAGATCGCCGCGGCCTACGATCTGCCCGCGGCTCCATGAGCGGCTCCGACCGCGGAAGACAGAGGCGACCGCACCCGCGGTCCCGCAACAGAGGACGTGATCATGCGACGGTACACCGGGACACTCGTCGGGCTGGTGCTAGTTGTCGGCGCGTTCACCACACGCACCGGTGGCCATACCGCGATCAACTCGCGTTTCACCTATAACGAGCACCTCTTCCCTATCTTCCAGCGACAGTGCGGGAGCTGCCACGTGGCCGGCGGCGTGGCGCCGATGTCGCTCCTGACATACCAGGAAGCGTTCCCGTGGACACAGTCGATCCGCGAGGAGGTTCTCGGTCTTCGCATGCCGCCGTGGAAGGCCGAAGATGGATTCGGGGATTTTCTCAACGGCCATGTGCTGCCGGCCCACGAGCTGGACATGATTCTTGAATGGGCCGCCGGTGGCTACCCTGAAGGCCCGCGCGACCAGCGCCCCGTGCCCCCCGAGCCGCGTGAGGGCTGGACGCTCGGCGCCCCCTCCCTCGAGCTCACCGTGGCCGAGCCGTTCGCCATCGATGCCGCGACGAGTGAGGTTGTTCGCTTCTTCACGTTGCCGACCGCGTTGAGCGAAGACCGCTGGATTACCGCAGTCGACGTTCGCCCGGGCAGCCGTGCCGTCGTTCGCCACGTCTCGGTCTACATCGACACCAGCGGTCAGGCGCGCGCGCTCGACATAGAGGACTCGAGTGGACCGGGCTTCAGCGCTGGACTCGACGCGCAGGAGCCCATCGCCGTCTGGTGGCCGGGACAAAGCGTCGTGCAGCTCGATGGCGCGGGGTATGCCCTGCCGGCCGGTGCCGACGTCGTGGCTCGCATCGTGTACAAGAAGACGTGGATTACCGAAGGGCAGCCTTTTACGGACCAGACCAGCCTGGGTCTGTATATTCAATCCTGTACAGTTGTCAGTCTTGTCTCTATCTGTGTATCGATG
>SXOW01000455.1 GCA_005778315.1 Acidobacteriota bacterium | reverse complement strand
GCTGCGCCACCCGTCGCGGAGCCGGCGACTCCGCGCGTTTCTAGAGGGCACGTAGCCGAACCACGCGCGGACGGAGCATTCGGACGCATGCACATAACGAGCCACGCCGCCAGACGCGGCGGCCCAGCCGTCAGGCGCACGACGCTGGTCTTGACCGGGCCCATAGCTCAGCGGTCAGAGCCGCCGGCTCATAACCGGTCTGTCCCAGGTTCGAATCCTGGTGGGCCCACCACATGACACGAGTCCATCGCACGCACATCGCCCGCGCAGGCCACCGGACCGCCTGGCTGCCATGCGCGGACCCGGGCGAGACACGGACCCGACGGGCGCGACTGACGAGCCTCGATTTTCACACCCGCCACATGGCGGGTTTTTTTTGGGGGGGGGACGGTGCCGATGTGCGACCCGAGCCTCTGGAGACATGACCCACGATGTTGCCTGACCTCGACCGACTGATCCGACTACAACGGCTCGACAACACAGCGTCCGACGCGCAGCGTGTGGTTGATGCGATTCCTTCACGTATCGACGCGCTCGATAGCCAGTTGGCAGCCGGCACCAAGGCCCTGGACGACGCCAAGCGCCGACTGGACACGAAACGCGCCGAACGGGCCGACGTCGAAAAGATGCTGGCAGCAGTACAGACCCGGCTGTCGAGGTTCAGAGAACAGCTCATGGCGGTCAAGACCAACAAGGAATACACGGCGGTGCAACATGAGATCGCGACCGCGGAAGCACAGGTACAGGGCCACGAGGACAACATCCTGGAGCACATGTTGGACCTGGACGACCTGACGCTCGCGGTCAAGGCGGCGAACGACGCCCTCGCAGCGAGCAAGGTCGAGATAGAAAAGACCAAGGCCGCCCTCTTGCGCGAGCGCGCTGAGCTGGAGCAGACGCTCGGCCGGACCTCAGCCGAACGAGACGTTCTGCTGGCGACGATCGGAGCTGCGGCGCAGGCGCTCTTCGCCCGCATCGCGAAGCAGCGGAACGGTATCGCGGTCGTCGAAGCTCGAGACGGCCTCTGTTCCCTGTGCAACGTGCGGCTTCGCCCTCAGGTCTTCAACCACATCCTGCTCAACACTGAGCTCATTCAATGTGACAGCTGCAATCGCCTGCTGTACCACGACCCCGACGCAAAGACCGCGCCGACGCCACCGGTCGAAGCGTCATAGCCTCAGCCGAGCCACTACTCGGCGCGCTGTCTCAGGAACGCGGGTACGTCGAACTCAGACTCCCCGCCGTTGAAGTCTAGCAGCGTGTCACCGGCGTGGTCCGTCTCGGCCGGCAGCGGTATCGGCAGTTCTATAAGCGGTCGGCGCGAGACGGTGAATCGCGCAGATCGCCCAGTGGCCTCTCGCTGGGGCTCTTCCTGCTGCCATGTTGCGTACTGCTGCAGGTCGACCGGGGTCGTCGCATTCGCGCGCCCGACAGTCCGTTCGGCGCCCTCGCGTTCAAACCCGGTGGCGATGACCGTGATCTTGACTTTGCCGTTCATCGCGGGGTCGATCACGGCGCCGAAGATAATGTTGGCGTCCTCATGCGCCGCCGCGTGAATGATGGACGTGGCCTCGTTCACTTCGATCAACGACAGGTCGTTGCCACCCGTGACATTGATGATGACGCAGCGCGCACCATCGACAGACGCGTCCTCGAGCAATGGGCTCGAAATGGCCCGTTTCGCCGCGTCCACCGCCTTGGTGTCGCCGGAGCCGACCCCGGTCCCCATGATGGCCAGTCCCATTCCCGACATGATGGTTGTCACATCCGCAAAGTCGAGATTGATCAACCCGGGAACCAGGATGAGATCAGAAATGCCCTGAATCGCCTGCCGCAGGACGTCGTCGGCCAGCTCAAACGCGTCCGACAGCGTGGTTGACCGATCGGTCATCGCCAGCAGCCGTTCGTTGGGGATCGTGATGACGGTGTCCACTGCGGCGCGCAGGTCCTCCAGACCGCGCTCCGCCTGCAGGGCGCGGCGCCGTCCTTCGAATGCGAACGGCTTGGTCACGACGGCGACCGTGAGCGCACCCAGCTCGCTGGCCAGGTTCGCAATGACGGGAGCCGCGCCAGTCCCGGTGCCTCCACCCAGACCGGTGGTGACAAACACCATGTCCGCGCCGTCAAGCGCCGAGATGATCTGCTCGGTATCTTCAAGGGCCGCCTTTCGCCCCACATTCGGGTCAGCGCCAGCGCCGAGGCCCTTCGTCAGCTTGGCGCCGAGTTGCAAACACAGCGGTGCCACACAGTGACTCAGCGCCTGTGCATCGGTGTTGGCAACGATGTACTCGACGCCAGCGAGTCCCGCGCGCACCCTGCGATTGACGGCGTTGCTTCCGCCGCCACCCACCCCCACAACCTTGATCCGAGCGCCAGTATGTCCGGCGTCTTCAATCGTCAGTCGCGGACGCGTGTCCACGCCGGTGGCGAGACGCACTCGCGGGTGGTCAGCTCTGTTCGTCAACCCTGAAGGATCCATGTGGTGCCCTCCTTGTTCGTTCTTTGCCCAATGCGCCAGCTCCCAGGCCCAGCCAGGCGCCAACCTAGAAAAAATCGTGGAACAGCCCCCGGAGGCGGCCGGCCAGACTACCCAGCGCGCCAACCCCGCCACGCCGCTCAAACTCCCGCATCTGATTGCGGTGGGCGTATTTGACCAACCCGACACCCGTGGCGAACGACGGACTGTTGACATGGTCCGTAAGCCCGCCGACGTCGACCGGACAGCCGCGGCGAACCGGCAGGTCGAAAATCTGTTCGGCGATTTCGGCCATGCCGTCCAACAGCGCCCCACCACCGCAGAGCACGATGCCCGAATGCAGCGACCGCTCGTATCCCGCACGCCGGATTTCGTCCCACAGGGCATGAAACAGTTCCTCAGCCCTCGGCTGGAGAATCTCGGCGAGAATGCGTCGCGACATCACTCGGGGCTGGCGTCCCCCCACGCTGGCCACCTCGATGGTCTCGCCCTCACCGACCATCGACGACAACGCACAGCCGCTCCGACGCTTGGTTTTCTCTGCGTCAGGAATCGGCGTGCGGAGACCGACGGCGATGTCGTTGGTGAAGTGATCGCCACCCATCGTCACGACACCGGTGTGCCACAGACTCCCCCGCTCGAAGATCGCCAGGTCGGTGGTGCCCCCCCCGATGTCGACCAGCGCCACCCCCAGTTCCCGCTCGTCGGCCGTGAGAACCGACTCGCTGGCCGCCAGCTGTTCGATGACGGTGTCAAGCACCGCCACCCCGGCGCGATTCACGCAGGCCACGATGTTCTGGGTAGACGACGTGCTGCCAGTCACCACGTGGACGTTCACCTCGAGACGAGTCCCCTTCATACCAACCGGAGCCCCGATGCCGTCCTGGTCGTCCACCACAAAATCCTGTGGCAGCACGTGCAGAATCTCTCGACCGGTGGGCAAGGCGACCCCCTTGGCCGCATCGATGGCTCGACGAACGTCCTCACGGGTGATTTCACGGTTCTTGCCTGAAACCGCTACCACCCCACGACTGTTGAACGCCTTGAGATGCGCGCCGGACAGACCCAGGTGCACCGAATCGATTTCAACACCGGCGGTCAACTCGGCTTCCTCGATCGCCTTCTTGATCGACTCGACCGCCGCCTCGAGATTCACCACGACCCCGCGTCGGATCCCCTGGGCCTCGGCCACCCCGATGCCGATGATGTCGAGCCCCCCGTCCTCGCTGACTTCGGCCACAATGGCCGCCGTCTTCGAGGTACCGACATCGAGACTGACGAGATAATGTTCCTTACGTGCCACGCGTCCTCCGTGTGTGACGATGTGCCGCTACGCGCTGCTCAGCTAGCAGCGTGCGCCCGCATCGGGACACCGCACTAGTTGACGGCCGGTTCCTGCACCGTCGGTTCGATCGACCGTCGGCTCGACCTTGTGGTGGAGTCCGCGGGCCCCACGTACACGCGCCGGTCGAACCGCAGATCGACATAATCAATACTGGGCACCCGCTCGCGGAGCGTCGGAGCCAGTTCCCCGTATGACTGCAACCGCTCCAGAAAGTGGTCGCGTCCGAGATACAACAGCGCCGGATCGTCATTCAGCAACACCACGGCGTTGTAGGGATCCGACACATCAATCTCAGAGATCGAGTCGAGTACATCCGGGTGTTGGGACAGCTGCGCCAGCACGCGGGAGACCAGCCCCATCCGGGCAGGGTCGACGGTGGGCCTGCCGGCTCCGCTCAAGGCGAGACCTTCGATGATCGGCAGATCAAAGCGGGAAAAGCTGGGCCCATACTCGTCGATGACCGTGCCGTGTTCATCGACGAGGTACAAGCGGTGCTCAAGCCGCGCAACCGCGGCCGGCCTACGCTCCGTCACCTGTACTTCGATGGTTGACGGAAGAATCCGCTTCAATGCGCCGTCTCGCAGCCACGGGGACGCAAGTAACCGAAGCCGGTGCCGTTCGAGGTCAACGGTCAGAATGTTCTCGCCTCGAAGTGCCGACACGAGCGCGAGCACCTCACCCTCGGAAAGCTGGTCCTCGCCGTGGACCACGACGTCATCGACCAGCAGGAACGGGGCGGCCAGAAGAAGCACGGCCGCGTGGTAGACCCCGAACGCCACCCCCATCGCCAGACCCGCCCCGCGTGCGACCCGCCACCAGCGACGCACCATACGGCGCGGGCGCCGAGTCGGGTGCTTCGAGCGGCGGAAATGCTTGTCCGTCTGGGTGTGGACCGTCATGACCTGTCTGTGTCCGTGTCCTCAGACGGCACAACGGCGTCACGAAGTGCAGAGAGCAGTCGCTCCCCAAGGTGCCCGATCGAGCCGGCGCCAAGTGTCAGCACAAGATCGCCCGATCGAGAGAGACCCGTGACCAGCGGGACGGCGTCGTCAAGGGTTTCGACACAGTGAACGGGACCCTCGGTGAGCGGTCGCAGGGCCTCGGCCAAACGTTCTGCTGTCACGCCAGGCACCGGCCGCTCAGCGGCCGGAAAGATGGGGGTGAGCACCACGATGTCGGCAAGCGCCAGCGCCTGTGCAAAGTCATGGAGCAGGCTGGCCGTGCGCGAATACCGGTGCGGCTGAAACACGACGACGACCCGATGTGGCCCTTGGTGCCTAGCCGTCGCTATCACCGCCGCGATCTCGGTTGGATGATGGGCGTAGTCGTCGACCACACGAACCCCACCGACCTCTCCCCTGGCTTGAAACCGTCGGTCGATCCCCGAATACGTACCCAGCGCCGCCGCGGCCCGGCCAGGCTCGACGCCGGCCTCCAGCGCCACGGCGAACGCGCCCATCGCGTTGAGCAGGTTGTGCCGACCGGGCACGGCGACGACCAGCGGAGTGGAGGGGGCATCCGGATCACGGGTGTCGTGCACGACGCACGATGAGCCGGTGCGACCGCAGACGACGGCGTCAGCGGTGATGTCCGCGTCTGCGTCCAGCCCATACGTCACGACGCGCCGATCGACCCGGTCGAGCAGTCCGACGACCCCGGGATCATCGGCACATGCCACCACGGCGCCGGCGGGTGTCACACGGTTCGCAAATTCCACGATGGTGTCCCGAAGCGCGTCGAACGTGCCGTAGTAGTCCAGGTGCTCCGGCTCGAGATTGGTGAGCACCGCGACATCAGGGGTCAGTTCCAGAAGCGAGCGTTCGCTCTCATCCGCTTCTACGACAAAATGGCGCCCCTGCCCTACCCGCGCGTTGCTGCCGAAGGCGGCGACCCGGGCCCCGATCAGGGCGGACGGATCGAGCCCACACTCCGTCAGCATCACCGCCACCATCGACGACGTGGTGCTCTTCCCGTGGGTGCCCGTAACAGCCACCGTGGACCGGGAACGCGTCAGACGAGCCAGCATCGCGCCACGTCGCAACACGGGGATCCGCAGACGCCTGGCCTCGCGCACCTCGGCGTTCTCTTCGGAGATGGCAGCCGACACCACAACCGCATCCGACCCGCCGACCCACATCCCGTCGTGTCCGTGCTGCACCTCGACACCGCGCTGGCGCAATCCCGCCGTCACCGCTGACTCCGTCATGTCGGAACCGGTGACCTCGTATCCAAGCGTGCTCATCATGGTCGCCAGACCACTCATACCGATTCCACCGATCCCCACGAAGTGCACCCGCCGAGTGTGTGGCGGTAGTCCGTGCTCCTCTGTCTCAACCATCGTGGGTCCTACGTCCGCGATGCCCCCGGTCCCCTGGTCAGCTACCATCTCGCGAGCCGCTCCGCGCAATCGGCGATGCGACGGGCTGCGTCCGGTCGGGCCAGGGTGCGCGCGGCCGCCCCCATCCGGTGGCGCCGCGGCTCGTCGTCTACCAGCGCCAACACTCGCGCCGTCAAGGCCGCGCCGGTCAACTCCGTCTGGGGCAACAGTTCCGCCGCCCCCTCACGGGCCAGTACTTGTGCGTTGACCAACTGGTGCCCATCCGCAGCTCCGGGCAACGGGATAAGCAGAGCGGGGCGCCCCACCGCGGCCAGTTCGGCGAGCGTCGTCGCGCCCGCCCGGCAGACGACCACGTCGGCATCGCTCATCAGCTCAACCATCTCCTCGAAAAACGGCTCGACGCGGGCGTCCAAACCAACCGACGCGTAGGCACGTCGCACGTCCTCACAGTCGTGTTCACCCGTCTGATGAGTCACGCTCAGCCTCTCGGACCGCGCCGCGAACCCAGGCGCGGCATCGATCATGGCCGCGTTGATCGCGTGGGCGCCCTGAGACCCACCGATCACCAGCAGATGCACGCGGGTGCCAACCCTCGGTGCCGACGGCCCAGACTCGGAGAAACCCACCCGCACCGGGTTGCCGCTGACAAACGCCTTGCCTCGAAAGTACGGCAGCGCCGCATCGTGGGAGACGGCAGCCGCCGTCGCGACACGAGCCAGCACACGATTGGTCATCCCGGGCAACGCGTTCTGCTCGAGCAGCAACGTTGGCGTCCGGCGACACACAGCCATCAGCACGACCGCACCCGACGAGTAGCCGCCAAGTCCGATGACCAGGTCTGGCCGCACATGCGATATGACGCGCCACGCGTCCCACGCACTGAGGGGAAGCAGCGCCAAGCCACGGACGAGCGCGCCGACCGACTTGCCCTTGAGTCCGGCGCTGCGCACGTGGGCGTGGTCGAAGCCGTGGCGAGCGACCTCTTTCGTCTCCAAGGGCCGTCCGGTGCCGGCGAAGACCACGCGCGTTGACGGCCGGCGCCGACGCAGTTCCTGGGCCACTGCGATTCCGGGATACAGATGCCCCCCGGTTCCGGCGCCGCACAACAGGACACACGCAGCGTGGTCGGTCATTGGCGTCCGCGAGGTCGCTGCATCGGCTGACCCTCATACATCCGCCGACGCGTGTTCCGACACGTTCAAGAGGATGCCCATGCCCAGCAGGCTGACCAGCATCGACGACCCGCCATTGCTGACAAACGGCAGCGGGATCCCTTTGGTCGGCAGCATGCCCAACACCACACTGATATTCACGAACGCTTGGAACGCCACCATCATCGTGAGTCCGAGCGCCAGAAAGGACCCGAACCGATCCGGTGCCCCCAGCGACACGCGCAAGCCCCGCCAGACGATGACGGCAAAGCCCGCCACCAGCATTGCCGCAACCCAGCCAGCGGCGAGCCAGCCGAGGCGGCGGTGCAGCGCAATCGGGCCGCGGGTGCCGAGGAATGTCT
>SXOW01000454.1 GCA_005778315.1 Acidobacteriota bacterium | reverse complement strand
GCCCACTGAGGCTTGTGTTTCCCTTGAAGCAGTGTGGCCGCGGCGGTCGCGATTCGCCCCAGCACCTGCTCCCCGGCATCGATCAGGTGCCACTGTCTGTCGATAGTGGACGGTGTTGGCACATACGTGGACATGGGTACTCCAGTGACCGTCTGTGGTCACAGACATAAACCCTGATGCTACGTGCAATTAGCCAATCTGTCAAGAATGTCGGCTGGTCAGTCGCACGCACGAGCGGCCGCCCGCTCTGGGTTGACTGCAGAAGCCTTGGGCGGCGACCGATAACCCCAGTGGTGACGAAAGATGCCGCTGACGGTACCGCCAACCCCGTGTGGTGGGTGAGCAATAGTCGCGCGAAACCGTGCAGATTCGAGCACAGGGTGCCTGGTCTGGCCTTCAACGACGACAAAAGCTGATGTTTGGACGAACAAAGTCGCTGGTGGGACTCGACATCGGGTCCAGCGCCGTCAAAGCGGTCGAACTACGTCGTGTGGCGAGCGGATACCGCCTTGTGGCCATGGGCCGTGAGCCCCTGCCACCGGATTGCATCGTGGACGGAGCCATCATTGACGGTGGCGTGGTGTCCGACGCCATCCGGCAGCTGTTTGACCGCAACGGCATCAAGACGAAGGAAGTTGTAGCCTCGCTGTCCGGCAATTCCGTCATCGTCAAGAAAATCGCGCTCCCGGTGATGAGCGACGACGAGCTCCGTGAATCCATCTATTGGGAAGCCGAGCAGTACATCCCGTTCGACATCCAGGATGTCAACCTGGACTACCAGGTCCTGCAGGGCCGCTCCAAGGCCCAGGTCGCCGGCACGATGGACGTCCTGCTCGTGGCCGCCAAGAAGGAAAAGATCGCCGACTACATGGGCGTGATCTCCCAGGCCGGACGGGTGCCGGTCGTGGTGGATGTGGATGCCTTCGCCCTGCAGAACGCATTCGAGGTCAACTACGGCGTCGACCTGGTTCGTGCGGTGGGCCTCATCAATGCCGGGGCGAGTGCCATCAATATCAATATCGTCGAGGGCGGACAGTCGCTCTTCACCCGTGACATCTCCATCGGCGGCAAGGCCTACACCGAGGCGCTCCAGCGTGATCTCGGTCTGAGTTTCGAGGACGCGGACCTCTTGAAGCGCGGTGTGCCGGTTGAAGGCGGGAGCGTGGAGGACGCGGACCCCACCATTCGGTCCGTGACCGCGAATCTGCTGCTGGAGATCGAGAAGACGTTCGACTTCTTCAAGTCGACCGCGGGCGCGGAGCGGATCGACCAGCTCGTCGTGTGTGGCGGAGCGGCTGGTATCGATGGTTTCGCAGAGGCCCTCGCGACACGGTTCGATCTCCCCGTGTCGGATTTCGACCCGTTTCGTCAAATCGAGTGCGACGCCAAGAAATTTCCTGAGGAGCGCCGCCGGGAGCTTGCGCCGACCGCCGCTATAGCGGTCGGTTTGGCTCTGCGCCGCGCTGACGACCGATGATTCGCATCAATTTGATGGCGGTCGAGCGCCGTCCGAAGCGTCGCGTCGGGATTGACCTCAGCCAGCAGGTCACGCTCGCGTGTGGCCTGATTTTCGTCGCCGCGATCGGTTTGGTCGGGTGGCAGTTCATGACGCTCCGTGGTGACGCGGCCAATCTCGAGGCGCAGATGCTGGTCGTCGATCAGGAGTTGGCGACGATGGCGAATGTCGTCGACCAGCGCAACGAGTTCGAGGCCCGTAGCGCCGAATTGAGTCGGCGGGTCGCCTTGATCGAAAGCCTCCGCGGCGAGCAAGGCGGTCCGGTGCGCATGCTCGACCAGGTGAGCCGATCGCTCCCGGAGGGCGTGTGGTTGAACGAACTGCGTCAGGAGGGTGACGTGGTCACCATCCAGGGACGCGCCACGAGTCTGACCGGACTGTCCGATTTCGTCCTCGCCCTCGAGTCGTCTGGGTTCTTCGTGCTCCCGGTCGACATCGTCGACTCGCAGCTGGAGTCGCAGGAGACAGCAGAAGTGGTGCGCTTTGAATTGCGCGCGGAATTCAGGCTGCCGACGTCGTGAGGCAGGGTGATGCTGCCGACATGGCCACACGCGGTCACGGCATTCGTACGACGGGGACTATCGCCGGCGCGCGGCCGGACCGATAGCCCGAGAGCGAACAATGGAACTTGGTCTCAATAAACTGCCGTGGTACGGACAGGTGGGGGCATTCCTCGCCCTCGCGGTGACCCTGTTCGTCGTGTTCCGGCTGTATTACGTCGGTCCCGAGCTGGAAGCCCAGGCCGCTCGACAGGTTGAACTCGATGGCAAGCGAGCAGCCCTGCAGCAAGCGCGGCAGGACGCCATCGAACTGGCCGCCTTTGAGGCGGAAGTGACCGACCTGAACCGGCGCCTCGACGCGCTCAGGGCCGTCCTGCCGGAGCAGCAGGAGGTGTCTGAGCTGCTGCGGCGGCTGCAGACGTTCGCCGTGCAATCGAACCTGACCATCAGGGCGTTCCGGCCGCAGGCCGCGGTGACGCACGAGATGCACGCGGAGTGGCCGATCCGCCTGCAGCTCGACGGCACCTTTCACAACCTCGGGATGTTCCTCGACCGCATCAGCAAGTTCGCCCGCATCATCAACGTCAGTGATGTGGTGATCCGGGCGAAAGAGCCGCCCGAGCTCAACCAGACGATTACGGCTGAAGCCACTGCAACCACGTTCGTCCTCGTCGACACGCCCGTGCCCGAGCCCGCGCCGGCGCCGGCGCCGGCGATCTGAGACGGTAGGTCATGACTGTACGGAGCAGGTGGAGGGGAGGCACGTTGGCGCTGCAGATCGGTGTTGCCCTGAGCGTACACGCGGGAGCGTCGGCACGAGTGGTTCAACCGCCACCCACGCCCGAGCCTGGCGCCGAGCCGCCCGTCGTCACCGAGCCCGAACTCTATTCCTACGATTCCGGTGGTCGCCGCGATCCCTTCGTCAGCCTGATGGCTCGCGGGGTCGAACTCCCCTCGGTGAGCGAGCGCCCCGATGGACTCCCAGGCCTCAGTGTGAATGAAGTGGCGCTTCGGGGCGTGGTGCTCAGCGGCGGCAGCTATCTGGCTGTGCTCGAAGCGCCCGACAACAGGACCTACATCGTGCGGCCGGACGATCGGCTTTTTGATGGCTCCATCAAGGAGATCACGGCCGAGTCCGTCGTGTTTTTGGAGGAGGTCAGCGACCCGCTCTCGCTCGTCACGGAGCGGGAAGTCAGGAAAGGCCTTCGAGACGCCGAGGAGGGCCGATGAGAGGTTCGCTGCGCTGCCTTGTCGCGCTGGTGCTTGTGACCCAGACCATTGGGGTCGCGGCCGCGCGTCCGGCGGGCCTGCGTCTGGTTGATGTCACGACGCAGACGACCGCGGCCAGCCAGTCGATTCTGATTACCGCCACGGAGCCAGCGTCCTACACGACTCGGCAGCCGGACCCCCTCACGGTGTTGGTCACGCTGCGCAATGTGGACGCGGGCGAGGCCGTGGCCCGGTTGACGCCTGACCCGACCGGTCCGGTGTCAGCGGTGGACATCCTGGACGCGGTCGACGATGAAGGCGAAGCCGGCGCAGAGGTGCGCATCGTGTTGAACCGGGCGGTTCGCTATGAAGTGCGTTCGCGCCAGCAGACGATCCAGGTGCGTTTTGCCAGGTCGGCGGCGCCGACGCCGGTTGGCGACGGTGTCCCGCCCGCGCCGCTGGACACGACCGCACGCGTCGCCGACGCCTTGATTTCGGTAGACACCGCGGTTGACGCGAAAATGGTGGGCGTGGCGATCCGCGGCGATGGGGCGCTCACGCCGTTGCGCATCTACGAAGCGGAGCATCTCCCGCCCCGGCTGATCCTTGATTTTCCGAGGGTCGACATTGCGGCGACCTCGGTCGCGCCGGTGCAGATTGACCCTGTCCAGCAAGTCCGCGTGGCGCACGACAGCGCCGAGGTCACTCGTGTCGTCCTGGAGCTGACTCGTCCGTCTGTGTATGCGATCGAACGGGATCCCTCCGACCCCAGCGTCCTCCGCGTCATGTTCTCCCGCGACAACGCGGGTGACCCGGTGGCGCAGATCGGGAGACCGGCGGCGTCGATTCCCTGGCCTGAGATTGCGCGACTGGACGGGCCGAGCTGGACGATGGCGGGTGGGGTGGCCATCCCGAGTCCGACGTTGAGCGACCTGCCACCGACCCTGACGCACGCACCTCGGATTGCTGCGTTGACCGGGACGGTCGGTCCGCTGCCAGCCGAAGTGGTCTCCCTGCAGCAGCCCACCATGGCGGACTTGCCGGCGCCGTCGTCGTCGCGACTGGATGTGGACGTGCCCGCGCCCGACGCCACGGAGGCCTTCGCGCTGGCCCCGCCGTCGGCGGCGCGACTGGATGTGGACGTGCCCGCGCCCGACGCCACGG
>SXOW01000453.1 GCA_005778315.1 Acidobacteriota bacterium | reverse complement strand
GATGGACTCGGCATCATCGCCCGGTCTGGCGATGTCGAGCGGCTCGCAAGCCGCGCCATGGACGGCGCCGGCGGTCTCTATTTCGTGCCGGCCCTCGTCGGCCTGGGGGCTCCACACTGGGACCCCTATGCTCGGGGTGTCATTGTCGGCATCGAGCGCGGCACCACCGCCGCGCACGTCGCCCGCGCCACCATCGAGTCGATGGCGTTCCAGACCCTCGACGTGGTCGAGGCGATGGAGCGCGATGCAGGGGTCAAGCTGCGGGGGCTGCGGGTCGACGGGGGCGCCGTCGTCAACAACGACCTGCTCCAGTTTCAGGCAGATCTGCTCGGGAAGACGGTGGCACGTCCAAAGGTGAACGAGACGACCGCACTCGGTGCCGCGTATCTGGCGGGCCTCGCGACCGGTGTCTGGAAAGGTCTTAGCGAGATCACCGAGAACTGGGCGCTCGACCGAGAGTTTCGCTCGAGTATGACTCCGAGGGCTCGCTCCCAACGCGTGGCCGGCTGGCGGAAAGCGGTCGAGCGGTCGCGGTCGTGGGTGGATCCACCGGCCTACGAGGCCGGCCTGCGCCCATTGTCGGCACACCCCCCTAATACGGCCGGAACGTCCACTTCGTCAGCCGCAGGTCCCCCTGCGTGTCCCCATAGCTCAACGTCCCGTTCAACCGGGTCGTTTCCTGGACCTGCGCCTCGATCTTGATCGCGCCCGCTACTGGACTCTGCACCTCGGCCACCAGCTGCAGCGTTTCGTCGTCAAAGTCCACCTTGGTGAACGCGATCCGTTCCGGGTTCAGCATTTCTCCGGTCACGGTGTTCCCGTCGATAACGTGTCCCGTCCCGTCGTGTCAAGATGTGGTGCGCCGCGGCCATGATTGGACGGGCCAGTTGCCTGTCGCGACCGGTACCGGGTCCCCGATCAACGCGTTCGCGATTGTCCAGCGGCCCGTGGTGCAAGCCCCGCGTCGCACCAACACAGGAGCTATCGCATGAACATGAAGAAGATGTATTTCGTCGTCGTTGGGACCCTCACGGCCGCCGCCCTGATGGCCGGTAGCGGCGTGACGCACGCCCAGTCGATTGATGCGGGTCGAGGTGAGCTGCCTCTGACCGTGCCTTCCGGCTACAACGCAGTCACAGCGGCGCCGCTGATCGTGCTGCTCCACACCTACGGCAGAACTGGCGCGATCCAGGACGAGTACATGGGGCTGAGCGCGCTGGCTGATGACTACGGGTTCATCTTGGTGGCGCCTGACGGGACGCCGTCCACCGCCGAAAACAACCCGCGCTACTGGAACGCATCGGCCGCGTGTTGTGTGTGGGACCAGGAAGAGCTCGACGATTCGGCGTATATCGCGAGCATTATCGACCTCGTCAAAGCAGACTACCAGGTCGACCCGAAGCGCGTGTACATCCTCGGTCACTCGAACGGCGGATTCATGGCGCACCGGCTGGCCCACGAACACTCGGGCACGATCGCCGCGATCGCGAGTATCGCCGGGCCCGATCAGTCAGACGAGCGACCGACGCCGCCCAATCCCGTGCACGTGCTGCACATTCACGGCGATGCCGATACTGCCATCGCCTACGAAGGTGGCGAGATTCGAGGCGGCACGTATCCAGGCGCCAGACAGTCCGTTGAGAACTGGGCGGCGCGCAACGCCTGCGCGGCTGAGGGCCGCGACGCAGGCACCCTCGACCTGGATCGGACCTTGGACGGCATGGAGTCGACGGTGACCCGCTACACCAACTCGTGCAAAGCCGGCGGGTCGGCAGAACTGTGGACCATCGCCGGTGGCGCCCACATTCCCGAACTGTCCGACCACTTCACGCGACTGGTCGTCGAATGGCTGTTGGCACATCCCAAGCCATAGAACCCATGGGCGCTCATCGGAGGGCGACCATTCACCACACTGGGCGGTCCGCGGCGCGCGCGATCAGCAGCACGTTCTCGACGCTGTAGTTGCCCTCGTGACAGGCATATTCGAACAGTGGGTCGTCGGTTCGTTTCAAGGGGACCCGCGCGGTCCATGGGGTGCGCCACATGGCGGGATCATCGACGGTGAACTCGTATTGGATCGTGTCGCCGTGCGAGAGAAACGTTCCACCAGCCGGTGAGGCTCGGTGCCGATCATGGTCAGCTCGCCGTCGAGGTTCGTGGATTCGACGACCAGCGTGTCGTCCTCCCAGTAGCCGCGCCCGTCGCCACCGAACTGCGGAAGGCCGCTGCGCGGACGCCCGTCGAGCGGGATGATCCGCGTCAGATGCACGCTCTCGGCGAGAATAGCCACGTGGTCCGGTGTCTGAAAGATCTGGACGTTGTTGTTGTACGGACCGGGCACCAGCGGCAACCCGAGGCTGCCCAGGCATCGGTCGATGCACGCCGCTCAGCTGCGCCCACGACCGCTCGCGTGATGCTTGCAGGTCGCGCACATACGCCGCCGCCTGCTCGTCGGTGAGCACCGCTTGGTCTCTGCTCGCCATCTCGACGAGCGGCGAGGTGCTGTGGGAGCGTTCGCAGCGTGCCATGTTCTCCACCGCCACGCTCACCACGGCTGGAGGGCTGGTGTTCGTCGCCGACGTGGACCGCCACATCCGCGCATACGACGTGTCGAACGGCGAAACGTTGTGGCAGACGCGGGTCCAGGCGGGTGGGCAGGGGTTTCCGATGTCGTATGCGGTCGACGGGCGCCAGTTCGTCGCGGTGCCCGTTGGGGTGGGCGCCATCCTGCCGGGGGCGCGGCACATGGCGTTGACGCCCGAGCTCAAGCGCCCGAACGCCGGCAACGGATTGATGGTCTTCGCGCTCCCGGAGTAAGGACTCGTGCCATTTTTCCTGCCACGGCAGGGGTTTCTGTCCGAGGTGCGGTGGGCGGCGCATGGCCGAGCGCAGCTGACGCAGCTGCATGTCTTCGAGCAGGCGTTGACGAAGGGCGGTCATGGGACGCTCCTCTGCAAGGGCCTGGCGGAGTCCAGGCGTTCGCACCGAAGCGTATGAAGGGGACCTGACCTTGCTTAATCCGGCGCGGCCGCCAACGGTCCGGAATCCGCCGGTGCCGGCTCGGCTGCAATCCGCTGCCGGCCCACGAGCAACTCGAAAATGGGCGACGCCATCAACGTGGTCACCACCGCCATGATAACCAGCGTGGCAAACAGCGCGGGCGAGATGATGCCGCGCTGGAGGCCGATGTTGATGATGAGCAACTCCATCAGCCCGCGCGCGTTCATCAGCGTTCCGATCCCGAGCGCCTCGCGGTTGCTCACGCCGGTGGCCCGGGCCGCCAACCAGCAGGCAACCCCTTTGCCGGCGATGGCCGCAATTAGAACGAGCCCGGTCATCCCCCAGAGATACGCGGAGTCGAGCAACGCGATCTGGGTGTTAAGCCCGGAAAAGGTGAAGAACAACGGCAGCAGCAGCGCCACGGTCAAAGGCTGAATGCGTTCGATCAACGATTTCACCACCAGGCCGCGCGGCATGGCGATGCCCATGATGAACGCGCCGAACACCGCGTGCAGCCCAATGGCGTCCGTGAACCATGCGCCGAGCGACATGAGAACCAGGCAGATCACGAATTCATTGTCCCCGAGCCGGCCGCGTGTCTCGATGCCCTTTGCCCAACGCGTCGCCAGCAGCGGCTTGATCACCAGGAGCGTCAATACAACGTAGCCGATTCCACCACCGACGTTGCGGATCGCCAAACTGACATTGTCGTCGAAGCTCGCCAGCACCACCGCCAGCAGACACCATGCGGCGGCGTCATCCATCGCGCCGGCTCCGAGGGCGACCGTGCCCATCGTCGTGCCGGCCAGCCCCTTGAAATGGATGATGCGCGCGAGCATTGGAAACGCCGTGACACACATGGATGCGCCGATGAAGATCATCGCCTCCATATCGGAGGTCTTCTCCGGGAAGAGCTGCGTGTGGTGCACGAAGTACCACCCCAGGGCGACGCCAAGCACGAAAGGGGCGATCATGCCGGCGGCGGACACCGCGACCGCGCTGTGCCACCGGTTGCGCACGATGTCCACGCGGAATTCAAGGCCCACCACGAACATGTAGGCGGCCAGTCCGAGCTGCGACACGGGATACAGCACCTTCATCGAGTCCACCGGGAACAGTTTCGCAAACAGCTCCGGCCAGAAGAATCCGAACAACGACGGCCCGAGCAGCACACCCGCGATCATCTCCGCCACCACCTGCGGCTGGCCCAGATGCTCTGCGATGCGGCCGACGATCTGGCAGAACGCCAGGATGAGGGCGATCTGGAAGAAGAACTGGAGGGCCAGCTGCAGGTTGCTCACGCGGACTCATTCTTGCCCGACTCGGCGCAAGGTAGGAAATAAAACTTCTCCGCCGATGCGACGCCTTGGTCTTGTCACGAGGCGAATCCGGACCTCGCGCTGGGAGGGTCTGAGGATACCAGCCATGACGATAGACAACATTGGAGCCTCTCGACGCGACCTCCGGCCCCGTTGACACCCTTGAACAGCTAGGCGGCGCGACCCGCCACCGCGAATTCACGGGAGGAACCTGGTCAGGAAGAGAACACAGCTCACGACCCCAGCCGATAACGCGACGACCCCGAGCGCGCGCCGCTTCCTCAGTCGGTACCACATGTAGTAGCTGCCGAGCACCATCACGATGAGCCCCGCTGCGAGCGCATCCATGGCCCACACCCACAGGCTTGTGACGATCCAGTCGCGCCGGCTGCCGGGCTGATTGAACCGGGAACCGCTGAACGTATGAAACGTCTGCAGGGTATGCGGCGCGGTGTTGTCGAACTGTCGGATGAACGCCTGCTGCGCGTTCAGGTCCACGCGGACTTGCGCAGCGCCGTTCGGTCGGCTCACATTGAAGTCGAGATGCCCCGTGGGCTGCGACTCGGGCCAATCGATCTCGCCCCGCAGGTTCAGCTGGCGCATCACATCGCGGGCGCGGGCGATGTCGGTGTCCTTCGACGACGGTGCCTCAATCGCCATCTCGGAGGTCGTTTCGACCCGCTCGTACAGGTTCCTGAACCACTGCTGATGGTTCAGCATCAGGCCGGTCAGCGAAAACAGCCACAGGAAAAAGAGGAAATACAACCCTAGGTAGTAGTGGATCTGTCGATTCCAGACGTCGAAGCCTCTAGCGGATGACGACATACGCGAGCCCGCACAGTGTCACGGCACCCATGGCCACGAGCATCAGCCCCATTCGCCGCGCGGCAGGGATCGCCCAATAGAGATAGAGACCGCTGATCGAAACGAAGAGCAGCAGGTAGATCGTCGTGTCGGCGAACCAGCGCCACACTCGCATACCCATCCAGTTGCCCCTGATCGCGACGTTGTGCGGCCCCGGCATCTTGTGGAGATAGGCGAGCGATTCCCACAGGCTCGTCCTGCGGCGCGTCACCGTGGCCGTGCCCGCACCGAGATCGACGTCGACGGTCGTCTCGAGGCCGGCTCTCGACACCGGAAAGATCAGACGGCGCTCCCCCGCGACATACCTGAGGAAACCGATCTCGCCGGCCGCCTGCACCTGCGGCAGCAACTGACGCGCACGGTCGACGGCGTCACGGCCCGTCAGCGTGTCGAATCCCTCAGGGAGGCGGAGGTTCTCGTATGTCTCGCGGTGCGGCGGCGCATCGAGCACGAGCGTGCCGTGATTCAGGTAGAACACGCTCGCCGCGAATAGCAGTACGAACGGGCTGATGAACAGCCCGAGGTAGAGGTGCAGATCTCGGATCCAGCGATACAGCATCGGCGGCCCGCTGATTCTCGCACGGCCCGATGCTCAACGCTGGTCTTTCCTCGCTCGGCGAACCGGACGGCGTGCTCACGCCACACGCGAAGCCCCTGCATCTCGAGCAGGTCGGCCCCTTTGCGGCCCGTGCGGTGCGGTTGGCCGCGTTCAGGGCTCGGAGGTCGCGTCGAGAGGCCTCTAATGTGGAGCAGTTTTAGGTCGGCGTTGCGGCGGCTAGACGTAGACCACGGGTGCAGCGGTGGTCGCCGCGACGGTGAGCTAACGGTGTTGGACTGAACCGCTGGCCCGCTGGTCGGCTATGGGTATTGGATCGTGGAGAGAGACCGAGCCGGTGGGCCGGTGTGTTCCGGAAGGAGCGGGACCGGCGCGCTGTGGGTAGGCCGTCAGCATCACGCCGGCCGCGAGATCGCGGTCGCTGGGCGTGTACCGTTCATGACGAGTCGAGGGGCGCGGGGGCTCGGCGAAGGCCTCGAAGACCCGCACCTGCCCGTCGTGACAGGCGGGACAGGCGCGGAGGGAGACGCCGGTGAGCGTCTCATACT
>SXOW01000452.1 GCA_005778315.1 Acidobacteriota bacterium | reverse complement strand
CGGGCCGCCGCGCAGTTCGACCGTTCCCATAGGACCCCCTCGACCACATGGACGAGTTCATGTTCCATGATGCGCTGCAGTGCTTCCAGGCGGTCGCGACAGCTGACGCCTGACACCGAGATCGGCCGGTGGTCGTCGCGGTTGAAGCACTGGTAGAGGAGCGTCGTCGATACGCTGATTTCGTATCGGACCTGCTTGGTATGACCGTGGGCGACGAACCGGACCGTCTTGCCCCCGGCGCTGGTCATCCGTGTCGACACCCGGAACCCGAGCGCGCCCGCGTGCACGCACGTGCGAATCGCGGTATTGAAGAACCGGCGGTCGTATTCGTCGAAGAGATACTCGAGGTCCCGTGGCTTGAGCGTCGTGAAGTTGGCCCCATCGAGGTTGGCCGACGTCGCCAGGAGCCCGCCATGGATGTTCTCCCTCAGCAGGGCGACGGCGTCAGCATCGAAGCGTCTGCGATCGACGAGGCGCGCCAGCTCTGACGAGGCGGACACGGACACGGTCGCTAGCCTAGAACACCAGCACGAACGATCCGTCCGCACGCACCGCGATGGTCGGCACGCTCCGGGCGGGAATCGGGCTCGGCCCGACGCCTGCGTCTCCGCGTGGGCGGCCCGTGCGGTCAAAGACCTGCCAATGGAGCGTGCCGCCGGACTGCCACCCGGGACCGTCGCCCCACGCGAGCAACACATCACCCCGGTCGTTCGCCGCCACGGTGGCGTTCTTGCGGCGGAACTCCGCTTCGCCGGGCGGTGACCATGACTCATCAAGCCGATCGACGTCGGCGACATAGATCTGGCCGTCGGTTTCCCACGCCACCAGCGTCCGATCCGGTCCGGCGCTCAGCGTTGTGGTCGCGATCGGGCAGGCATTGAGCTCCCACGGGTCCACGAGCTGGTCCGCAAACGTGCGGCCCATGTCGGTGCTGGTCAACAGGCGCATGCCTCGGCGAATGTTCTCGGCGGCGCCACGGTAGGAGACGTAGACCACACCGGCGCCGTCAGTCGCCGCCCGCAGGCCACAGCACCCGCACGCACCCTCGGCGGGCGGACTGATGGCCCGGGGCAAATCGAACAGCGCCCCGTTTTCCCGCGACACCGCCATGTACACGCGGCGCTGCGCGTCCTCGACGGGGTCGGCGTGCCAGAAGACGTATACGTTGCCCGCGTCGTCCACCGTCACGGTCGGTGCCGACTCCACGCCACCCTCGTCGTGCATGGACAGGGTTTGCTGCGGCTGGAACAGACCAGTGTGATCCGTACGGGAGTAGTGGAAACGGGTGGGGTCCTTGTGGAACCACGTCGCATGGAGCAATCCGTCCGGGCCAATGGCCAGCTGTCCGCCATCGATCGGGCCCAGCCCGCTGACCCCGTGCGGATCGCTGTTGACGCGATGCGGCGTCGACCAGTCGGCGGCGTCTGCAGCACGGGTCACATGCCACAGGTCGCCGCTGGTCATCGAGCCGGTGTAGTAAATGAGATGGAGCGTTCCGGCGCCATCGATCACGACCTGCGGGATCGAGCCGCCTTCCGGTGCGCGCAGGACCTCCACCTCGGGCATCGGTCCGCGGCACCCGGCCACAAGCGCGAGCGTCAGCAGGCACACAGCACGGGCGAGCATCACAGGCATCTCTGCGAAGGATAGTTCAAGATGCCGGACGTCATGTCTTGCGACCTCCTGTGCGGCCGGATACGCTCGTGGCTGCGGCCCGACCAGGTCCGGTGAGCGCCGCCACACGGAGGGTAGCGTCGTGAAGAGCGTGGGTGCCGTTCAGCGGGTGTGCGGTGTGTGGATCAGCTGCGCGCTGGTGTCCGCCTGCGCCGCTGACGTGAGGCCGGTCGCGACCAGGCCGCCGACCGACTTTTCGATTCCGTTCGAGGAGTTCACGCTCGACAACGGTCTGCATGTCGTGCTCCACGCGGATCACTCTGATCCCATCGTCGCCGTGGCCACGATCATGCACGTCGGTTCCAGCCGCGAGCGGCCGGGCCGTACCGGATTCGCCCATTTCTTTGAGCATGTTTCGTTCAACGATTCTGAGAACGTGCCGGTCGGTGCCAACCGCAAGATGATCCCCGAACTGGGTGGCACACGCAACGGCGGCACCAGTTCGGACATGACCATCTACTACGAGGTTGTGCCGAAGGACGCCTTCGAAAAGATCCTGTGGATCGACTCGGACCGTCTCGGCTTCATGATCAACACACTCACCGAGGCGGCCTTGGAGCGGGAGAAACAGGTCGTCAAGAACGAGAAGCGGCAGCGGGTAGACAACGCCCCCTACGGACACACGCAGACCGTGCAGCGTGCCGCCCTGTACCCCGAGGACCATCCCTATCACGCCACGGTGCTCGGCTCGTTGGATGATCTCCAGAACGCCACGCTCGACGACGTCCAGTCCTTCTACACCCGGCTCTACGGCGCCAACAATGCCACGTTGGTGATTGCTGGCGACATCGACGTAGAGGCCACGCGGGAACGCGTGGACTACTGGTTTGGCGAGATTCGGCGGGGCCCGGAGGTCAACGCACCGTATCCCCGGCCGGTCTTTCTCGAGGCCTCGCGGTCGCTGATGCACGAGGACAACTTTGCGACCCTGCCAGAACTGCACATCGTCTTTCCAACCGTGGAGCAATATCACGAGGATCACTACGCGCTCGACATCCTGGCTCAGCTCCTGGCCGGCACGAAGACCGCGCCGCTGTACGAGGTGGTCGTCGAGGAGCAGCAGTTGGCACCTGCCGTAAGCGTGAGACACACGGCGGCGGAAATCGCTGGCGAGCTGGTCATCCGCGTACGGGCGAACGCCGGCACCGATCTGGACACCGTCCGTGCGGCGGTCGACACCGGTTTCGCTCGTTTCGAGCGAGATGGCGTGGACGCCGTGGCGCTGGAACGCGCGCTGGTGCGAGCCGAGAGGTCGCTGCATGATCAGCTGGGCAGCGTGCTGGACAAGGCGTCCGTTTTGGCGGAGTTCAGTGCGTTCACCGGCGACCCCGGGTACATCTCGACCGTCGCCGCACGCACGCTGGCCGTCACGGCAGCCGACGTGACGGACGTGTACGACCGGTATGTGAAAGGTCGGGCGTCGATCACCACGAGCTTCGTACCGCGCGGTCAGCCGGATCTCGCCGTTGAGGGCGCCGAGCCGGCTATGGTTGTCGAGGAGACCATCGTCCACGGCGCGGAGGTGGCAGTCTCCCAGGGTGACGAGGCGACCTCCCTGCGTACCAGAACCGAGGCCGATCGGTCCGAACCGCCCCTGGGAGAGCCTCCGCTCGTGTCCACGCCGCCGGTGTGGCGGACGACGCTGACCAACGGGCTCGAGGTGTACGGGATTGAGGCCACGGAGGACGCCCTGGTGGCATTCGATCTGACCATCCCCGGCGGGCAACTGGCTGACCCGTCCGGCAAGACCGGCGTGGGCGGTCTTCTCGCCGCACTCATGCTGGAGGGGACCGCGACCAGGACGCCGGCTGAGCTGGAGGAAGCGATAGACCTGTTTGGTGCGCGTCTCCGCGTGACCGCCGGACGTGAATTCATCCGTCTCTCCGGGAGTACGCTGGCCCGCACCTTCGAATCCACGATGGCCCTGGTCGAGGAAGTGATGGTGGCGCCGCGGTGGGACGAACGAGCCTTCGCGCGCGTGCAGCAGGAGCTCGCCACGCGCCTCCGAGATCAGGCGGGAGACCCCACCGCGATCGCCAACCATGTCTTCGAGCGGGTCCTCTATGGAGCCGACCACGCGTTCGCGGATCCCCCAGAGGGAACGCTGGGCTCGGTGTCGAACATCGAGCTCAATGATCTGAAGACGTATTTCGCGAGCGTGGTGTCGCCGACCCAAGCGAGCGTCCATGTCGCCGGAGCGGTCTCCCGGGAAAGGGTTGAGGGGGCACTTGCCAGCTTGGCCGACAGCTGGGCGGCGCGGCCGGTCGACCTGCCTGCTCAGCCGGCCCCCCCGCCGGTCGCCCGCCCGGTTGTCTACTTCGTCGATGTCCCCGGGGCGACGCAGTCGGTGCTGCAGGTCGGGCGGCTTGCGCTCTCGGCGACGGACCCGGACTACAGGCGGCTCGAGTTCGCCAACGAGCGTCTCGGCGGCAATTCGAGCGGGCGGTTGTTCCAGCTGCTCCGGATCGAGAAAGGCTACACCTACGGCGCCAGCTCTGGTCTCGTCGAGACCCTCGAGGTGGCGCCGTGGGCGGCCCGCACCAGCGTCCGTGCCAACGTGACGCTGGAGTCGCTTGAACTGGTCCGTGATCAGATCCGCGAGTATGCCGCCACGTTCACGGCGGAGGACGTGGAGGTCACGAAGAACCAGATCATCAAATCCAACACCCGTGCCTTCGAGTCGCTGAGCGCAAAACTGGATGTCTTGCGCAGAATGAGCCGGTACGGTCTGTCGGCAGATTTCGTTGAAGCGGACCAGGAGGCGCTGCTGGCGATGCAGCTGGAGGATTTCCGTGAGGTCATCGAGACGCACCTGCCCGAGAGCCAGATGATCTATGTCGTCGTCGGCGACGCACAGACCCAGCTCGCGCCCATGGCCGACCTGGGCTACGGTGAGCCTCTACTGCTTGATGTCGATGGATTTCCAGTCCCGTCCGGACAATAGCACGGCAATAACCTTCTTGTTGTCAATCACTTGCAACGTTCTCCCGCGACTTCAGCGGCGAAGCTCGGTGTTGGACACAACGAAATATCGTTAACAGACAACGAAATATTGGAGTACGCTACGTAGGTGGTCAGCGGCATCGACAGCGACGCACGGGAGGCTCAGGATGCTGTCGAGGCATTTGCGTCCCGGCTGTTCAGCTTCCTGTCGACGGTGGGTACGGGCGCGACCGAAGCGGAGCGGGTCGCGCTCATTACGACCAACCTCTCATCGGTCGTGCACTCCCCACTGGCTGGTGTCGCACTGGTCGATCGGGCTGGGCAGTGGACCGTGCGACTGGAAATGCGAGGTCAGCCGGTCGAGGTCGACTCGGCCCTGGCCGAGCAATTGGAGCCCCTCTATCGACTCGTGTCCGGCGGCCAGCCGATCGTGGTGGCCACCCGCGAGGGAGGCACGTCGGCGCCGGCCGTCCCGCCCGCGCTCGAGAAGCTGCGAGTGCGTCGTCTCGCGGTTGTCACGTTGGTGTCCTCCGGCGCGCAGTTGGGCGTGCTGTTTGCCGGCCGAGAGGCGGGACGACCGTTCGCCCCAGGCGAGGAGCTGGCCCTGCTCGCCGTGGCTCAGCAAGCCGCCGTCGGGATCGAGAACCTGCGACTCCACGACGCCCTGGGACGGCCGGCTCGTAGCCCCGACCGACAGAGCGCCCTGATCTTGAACGCCGCGGGGGCAGGCGTCCTCGGCGTGGATCCGGAGGGCGTCATCACGTTCGTCAACCCCGCCGCGGCGCGACGGCTTGGCTGGCATGCTGGCGACCTCATTGGTCAACCGATGCACTCGGTGCTGCATCACACGCATGCCGATGGTTCCCCCTTTTCGCCAGACGAGTGTCCGATGACCGCGGTGTCCATGGACGGACAGACCCACGAGGTGCGGGACGACGTGTTCTGGCGCCAGGATGGCACCAGCCTGCCGGTCGAGTACATCGCTGCGCCGATGGAAGAGGACGGTGCCGTGGTGGGCGCGGTGGTGGTGTTTCTAGATGCGACCGCGCGGCCGCTGGCGGGGGCGACGCTGCAATCGGCACTGGAGGACGTGCGCGCGCTCACCCGGCAACTTGACGCTCTGGCGGGTGCCGCTCCGGATGCGGTGGGACCGGCGAGGCAGGGTATCCTGACGGACGCCGAGTTGCAGGCCGCCCATGACGACAACCTTCGAGCGGCGCTTGATAGCACCGGGTGGAAGATCTATGGCCCCGGCGGGACCGCGGAGCGCCTCGGCATGCGGCCGACCACGTTGGCGGCTCGCATGAAGAAAGCTGGCCTCGTACGCCCGGGCGCCTCGAGACCCGGCGGCGCTGTTCGCTTGCCTCGAGGGGATGATCCCTTACCTTAGATCGTCAGGCCGGAAACTCAGGCGCAAGCGTCCCGACGAGTTGTCCATGGAGAACCATTAGACGGGCTTGGGCCGCTCCGATGGCGGCTCGGTGGCACGCGACCCACGCGGGGGATATGATTCGGCATCCCGCGGGGGGGATCCGGTTCGAGAGCCACCCATGACCACACCAGACATCGTTCACCAACGCGTCACGTTACATACCGTCTCATCGAAGAAGACCCTCGAGGCGCAGGTCATCGACTTGCCGAATTACGAGCGCGAGCGATTCGACGACATCGCGTTCCTGACCGCGATGAACCTGTGTCTGATGGGCAACTACGCCCAGACCGGGCATTTCGGTGGACCACTGGCGTACACGCCCTACAACGTCGCCTGTCACCTCGCGGGACCCGCCCTGGGGGGACTCCGCTACGATCTTCGCGACCCGAAGTTTCCGTACTCGGACAAGTTCATGTTGGCGGGCGGTCACAACATTCCGACCTGCTATGCCCTCTGGATGATTCTGTACGAGGCGCTGCGCAAGCAGCACGTCGCGACCGGCGATGCGCGTTTCGCCGTCGATCCGAAGGTGGCGATTCTTCCGATCGATGCCTTGGGGTTCCGCCGGGGCGCAGGCGCGTTGGACACGCTGCTCGCCAACAACGGACTGACCGACCACCCGTTGTTCGCGGATGCCAAGATTCGCGGGATTCGCTCGCTGGCAGGCCATGCCGAAACCACCGACGTGACGAACGATGTGAACGGCGGTCCTTCGGGTATCGGCATTGCGACGGCGGCTGGCAAAGCGGTGTTCTGGGATTACATCGGGGCCTCGTCGGACCTGAAGATCATTGCGCTCGAAGGCGAATTCGCGCTGACCGAGGGGCACGCACAGGAACTCAAGAGCATCGCGCTGGCGCAGCAGGTGGGCAAGCGGCTGCGCGTGTTGCTTTCGATGAACAACGCGGGAATCGACGACACCCTGATCGGCGGCGTGATCAAGCCGCAGTACACCGACTACGATATTGCCGAGCAGTGGGTGTCCTGGGGATGGAACGTCTTCCAGGTGGAGAACGGCAACGACTTCGACCAGGTCATCGCCGCGCTCAAGGCGATGGAGGACTGGCCCGCCGACGATCGCCGACCGATGCTCCTGGTTGGCGCCACGACAAAGGGCTGGTGGCCGACGGCGCGCGACGGCAAGGTCAGTGGACAGGACCAGGTGGTCAGCTACGAGTCCCATCCCTACGCGATGAAGATGAACAGCGGGTATTTCCTTGCCCTGGCTGAGTCGTTCGAGCACCAGTACGGCATCACCTTCGACGGTATCCGGGACGGCGTGCCAAAGACGGACGCGGCGCGACTGATCCAGTTCAAGACCAACGTCGATCGCCTGATGTCGGTGCTCGACCAGCGCGAGGGGCTGCGCGAGTGGGTGGCCGAACGGGTGGTCGATATCGCTGGACAGGTCGACCGCACGCCGTCGCTGCGAATCGACCCCAACACCAACCCGTTTCTCGACGACCGCCTGAAAGTCGACAACCTGCCGACAGCCCCCCAGGACGTGGTCGTGCGCAACAAGCACACCGGGGTGGACGTGTCACGGCAGATCACGCTTTTCCATGATGCCGGCGCCAAACTAGGACCACGACGCGCCATCAGCGAGATCGGCGCGTGGCTCAACTACGTGACCGACGGCCGTTTCATGACGATGGCGGCCGACCTGTCAGGGTCGATCAACATCGAGAACGCGAATCTGCTCGGCCACTACGATCCGGTCGACAATCCGTACGGCACCCGCCTCAAGGCGGCGATTCAAGAGGCCGGCAACGCGTCGACGATCATCGGTCTGGTCAGCCAGAACGCCTCACCAGACCCGAACCGGTACGCGGGGGTCTGGGGCATCTCCGGGACCTACGGCGCCTTCACGCCCCTGATGTACACCCCGGCCCGCGTGTTCTCGCAGATGAACCAGGACAGCCCGTTTGAACTCGGCGTGTTGCATGTGCTGGCAGGTCACTCGGGCCCCGAGACGGCGGCGGATGCTCGGACCCACTTCGGGATCTTCGCCCCTCAGACTTGGACCCTGCTGCCGCGCGGCCATGTGATCAACCTGTATTTCTGGGACTACAACGACGTGGCTCCGGGTTACTTCGCCGCCGTCCAGAAGGCGATCGAGGTCAAAGAAATCGGCATCATCGTCATTCACGTCGCACGACCCGATTTCCCCGTCGCCGATCGGTCCACGTTTGCGGACACCGACCTGCTGGCTGCTTCCAAAGGGCTCTACCTGATTCGAGACTACGACCAGAACGCACCCCGGCAGGGGACGGTCTTCGTGCAGGGATCCAGTTCGACCACCAATCTGGTGGAGGTCCTGCCGCGACTCGACGCGGCCGGCATCAACGTGCGCGTGGTGTCCGTGATCAGCACCGAGCTGTTCGGATTCCAGCCGGAGTCGTACCAGCGGCAGATCTTGCCTGAGTCCTCGCGGTACGACTGCATGGTCATCAGCACCATGACCAAACGCGTGCCGCCCATACCAAACCTGGGACCGGTGACGGAGGACTACTCGCTCTATGCGGACTTCGACGACCGGTGGCGGAGCGGCGGGAACGAAACGGATGTGATTGCCGAGGCCCACCTGGACCAGGAGTCGATCTTTCGGGGCATCGTTCGATTCGCGGAGGAGCGTGAGTCGCGTCTGGAGCGGCAGCGACGCGCCATGGGGGCGCTGTAAGCGCGCCGGTTATCGGACCGCACTCAGGGCCCGCCGTTTTCGCAGCCAACGCAGGCCCAGATACGAGGCGACGCCGACCGCGAGGACACCGCCAATCGTTGGGTAGTGGCTCTGCAGGGTTGCGAGCGCCTGATCGCCGAGCCGCACGGCCAGGTAGGCCTCGCCTCCATACCGGATCAGCCGGCCGCCGAACACCGCCACCACGAACCGGAGTCGCGGCATCCGCACGAATCCGGCCACCAACATGAAGATCTTCGTTGGCAGCGGCGGCGGTGCGAGCACCGCCACCAACATCGCGAGTATGTCGTTCTCTCGGACCTTGGCGGTGACCCATTCCCGCTTCGCGGGGTCAAGCCGCCGCATCGCGACATCACCGCCTGTGAGCCCGACACGATACAGAACGAGGCATCCGAGCGTGGATCCGGCCGCCGCGGCCAGCGCCGCCAACAGAAACCGTGACGGCTGTTGCCAGGCCAGCAGCATCAAGACGATATCGACGCCACCCGGCAACGGCACACCGGCCGAATCGAGCAGCGCAATAAGAAACAGGCCTGGCAGGCCGAGTGCCAGCAAGGTGGCGCGGAGTCCGTCCATGGTCAGCAGCGGCTGATTATAACGGCTGTCGTGCTATTCTCCCGGTCGACGATCTCCACCGGCCATGCTGCAAGTCATCAGTCGTGTGCTGGCCCTGGTCGTGGCCGGGCTCATGGTCGCGGCGTTGTTTGTGACGTTCGTGGCCGTGTGGTCGTGGTGGGAACCGCCGACTCGCGACCTGGGAGCCGAGGCCGATCCCGTGTAGGTCCACGCGGAGCCGGAGGCTCCCCCCGCGTCCTCTCCGCTCCGCTGAGTTTTGCCTTTCTGTCACGGCGCTGCTATCCTTAGAGCTTGATTTCGTTGCGGCCGTGTGACGGGTCTTCCTGTCATGCCTCAAGAGCCGACGGGTCTGTCCAGCCGCTAACCCCACAGCGCGCCGTTCTCGATAGACGCGTTCGTCCGCTCAGGCACGCCGCATCCCCGCTCAGGGAGGGACATCTTGGCAACACGTGGACGACCAACCCAACAAAAACGGCAACGCGAACGTGCGCGACAGGAACAGCGGAAGATGAAGGACGTTCGTCGCCAGGACGCGAAGGATCGCAAAGACTCGGCGCCAACACCGCTCAGCGGTGGTGATCCCGACCTCGCAGGCATGGTCGCGGGCCCCCAGCCGCTGAATGAGTGGCAGGTGGAAGGGCTGGCCGCGTTAGAAGCCGCGGAAGACGATGCGGAAGGAGGCGCGGCTCACAACGGTTGAGCTGCCGCCGCCTGGATAGCTCGGGATCAGCGTGCGTGCTCCACGGTAACACCCTGCGCGTCTGCGGCGAGCCAGGCGCGGGCACTAGCGACCTAAGACGTCGTCGATCGACGACGCCGAGATCGGATGGTAGCCGGGCCTGGCGCGCTCGTAGATCGCCTCGGCACGCGCTCGCCCGTCGGCCGTCTTGACGAGCTCGTCGTAGAGCGGCTTGATGAGCTTGCGACGGCCGATTTCGACCAGGTACGACTCCAGGCGCGGGTAGGCCGGGGCGTATTGGTTCCGGATGGCGGCGAGCAACCAGAGATGCGCCACCTCGGCGTTCCCGGCGGCCGTGAGCGCGAACGCGGTATCCAGCTCCTGCATCTGCTCGGCGGTGAGATTATCCGGCAGCGACGTCAGAAAGTGCAGCCACTCCTGGGTTGTCCAGGCCGTCGTATCGAGGGTGTGGGCCGCTACGTCGCCCGCGGCCCACGTG
>SXOW01000451.1 GCA_005778315.1 Acidobacteriota bacterium | reverse complement strand
TCTGAACTCCGTGAACTCGTGGCAGCGACGCTCAAGATTCTGGCGGAGGACACGAAGCTGGTGATCGATCAGACCCACATCGCTCGCGACATCGCGGCCAGAACGGCGGCCGGCGGTTGGTTCGCCAACACCGAGTTACGGGAGATCCGGGCGGATGCGGAGTTCTTCTTGCGCAAATACAAGCAGCAACGCGACGAACTGCAGCAGCTCACGGCGACGCTGAACAACGGCTGAGTCTGACGTGGCAGCCGTGTCGTCGGCTAGGCGGTGGCGCCGGCGCTTCCGCGCAGTCGTGCGATGCGTTCCGTGACCGGCGGATGGGTTGAGAGATAGGTGCCCACGCCAGTCGCGTCCGAGTCCGGGTTGAGCGCCTTCAGTCGTTCGAAGAGGTGGACCGCGCCGGTGGCGTCGAACCCCGCGGCGCGCGTCATCATGGCGCCCAATTCGTCTGCCTCGAATTCCTGCTCCTGTGAGTAGGCGCGTTCAAGCCACTCGACCCCCACCTTCCGCAGCCACGGTCCGACCGTGCCCCGACCAGGCGCCGCCATGGACACGGCGGCGACCGCGGCCTGTCGCAGGACCCGATGGATGGCGTGGCGCCGGATGACATGTGCCATTTCGTGGGCGATTACGAACGCCAGCTCATCTTCGTTGCGTTCACAGAGGCGTGTGAGGGACTGCGTCACGAAGATGAAACCGCCTGGGAGCGCGTATGCCGTGGGCTGTTCGTCGCCGAGCAGGCCCACCGCGAATCGATGGTGCTTGTTGCGCACGACCGCAGCCAGCCGCTCACGCGTGGTGTCCATCAAGCGCTGCAGATCAGCGTCCGGCTCGACCCCGCTGCGTGCGCGTACGACGGCCGCCATTTCTCGGCCGACCCCGTATTCCGCCTGGATAGCGACCTCGTCGTTGCCGGTCAGCGAACTCCACATCCACTGAACCCTCCGGGCTTTGGCCCCGGCGAGCCGGCCTAGCGTGTAGAAGCGGCTGTTGGTCATGTGTGCACAATGGGGTCGACGGGGTCGGCCGGCACCGTTCGAGCGAGTGGGAACGGGAACACGCGTCTGTGACCGGTGACCCGAGAAGCGCGGGGCGGCTGCGTCGGGGCGCCACCGGCAAGATCTACATACAAGGCGGGCGATGCCCTCCTCTGATCTGTCCGATTACCCACGCAACGGCATCGGCGTCGCTGCACCCGTTGACGCGATACCGCAAGTATTCCTGCAGCCACACCGCCTTGCCCTCGAGGTCGATGAAGCTTTGGAGGGCCCCACGGCCCAACTCGTTACGATACAACGCGTCCAGTAAGACGAAGAAGTCGAGGGAGAGGTTGCGTGGAGGGAAGTCGATGGTTCCAGCCGCGATCACCCCGCACACTGGCTGGATACCCTGCCCACGGATTTGGAGGAAGACCCGATTGGTGGCCTCGGTGGCTGAACATCCATTGAGGACATACCGGAGCCACTCGGGGAACCAGACCGCCGAGCCTTCGGCGTCAACGAATCCTGGATTGTTCTGCTGACGCATCAGCCCGTTGCGATACTCGTTCTCGAGTGTCAGGAAGAATGCGAGTACCTGGTTGCGCTGGGGAAACGGAATACCCGGGCCCACCGGCGCGCCGTACAGCGTGAGCAAACCCTGGATGTCGTCGGCCTGGGGAACGCGCACGTCGCCGATAAACGTGTCCATGAGCGCGATCACGCCGATGTCGTCTGGGTGGTCGAGCCCAAACACGTGCCCGAATTCGTGGCCGGCGACCCGGTGCAGGTCGATACCGCCGACTTCTGGTGTGGAGCCCAGTGTTGTCAGGGGCCCGTCGATGCACTGAAACCGCTGGGCGGCGTTGAAGATGACGTCCGATTCGGCGCTCTCATCGATCCCGTCGTCGGTCCCGGTGAAGACCCATGTCTGGGTCACGGCCAGCACGTTCCGGTCGAACGGTATCCCGAAGAGGTCTTCCGCGAAGAACACGCTGTTGACCATGTCAGGCGCGCCCGGGGTGCGGGTGGAGTCCAGGATGGGGTGGAGGGAGACTCCGGTGGGTCCCGCCACCGCGTTCCAGTCTTTCGCGGCCGCGACGGCGCAGTCGTCCCAACTCGCGGACCCGTCAGTGAGGCCGCGTGCCGGACCAAGCTGTATTTCCAGGTCGATCGCACCCGGGGGCCAGCGTCGGTTGAGCAGGTTGAAGGCAGTCAACGAGTGGGACACCGAGACCACGGCCGCGACGGCGGCGATCAGCATGGCCGTTCTGAGTACCCTGGACATAGGAGCGTGCCTTCCCGGCCCGACGTGGCTGCGGTAGGCGGGGCTGACGCGGAAGGCACCCTTGATGCTCGAGTTTAGCATTCCGCCTTCGTCCCGTTCCGGCCGTGTCCGCGTGGCCCCGCGCCCGCTTCCGAGCGGCGGAGGTGCTGCGCCGCAGGCCATGCGTCTGAGCGTCGGTGAGGGTGGTATCGTTGGCCAATCCCGCGGGGCCCACGATGCTGATGGACTATTTGGTTTGGCTCGAAGAGACGGCGTTCAGCACCTGGATGCGGGAGTCAGGTCCTGCCTTCTTCTCCAGCCTGGTGTTTCATTCGGTGGCGATGGGCTTTGTCGTCGGCGTGCATGTCGCGATGGACCTTCGTATCCTCGGGGTCGCCCCGCGGGTGCCGCT
>SXOW01000450.1 GCA_005778315.1 Acidobacteriota bacterium | reverse complement strand
GCGTACTGCCCATCGCCGTGCCCACGGTCGCCTGCCCAGCGATCAATGGAATAGAGTCGTGCGATGTTGTCATGTCGGAGGATTGCAGCGGAGAACGCTCCTGCCGCGCCTCGTGTGCGGATGCCATCGCAAAGACGCCGGCCAGCGTAAGGGTTCCAAGACAAACGACGCGCTTCATCTGTGCCTCCTGAGTTCTGTCCAATCGCGTAGAAAGTATACCCACTCGTGGCGTCACCGGCTTCGGCCCCCGCGCAGGTATGATGCACCCACCATGGCTGGACGATTTCCACGCGGGGTCTCGCTGCCCCTCACGGTGGCGCTGGGCCTGTGTCTGACGGCGCCGGCGACGGCCGCACAGGAACCTGCAGAGCAGCTGCTTGCTCGCGCTCAACAGGGAGACGACGCGGCCCACGCCGCGCTGCGGACACGCGCGACGGACGGTGACACGACGTCGCAATATGCGATGGCCAGTCTCCATGCCGACCCCAACGGCCCGCTCGGACGAGATCCGGTCGAGGTCACGCGGTGGCTTCGGTTGGCGTCCGAACAGGGCCACGAGGCCGCCCAGTTGGCGCTGGGCATGTACTACCTGGTCGGGGACGGCGTCCCACAGGACATGGTCGAGACCGAACGGTGGTTTCTGAGGGCGGCCGAGCAGGGGAACGCGCAGGCCCAACACAATCTCGGCCACCTCTATCAGGGGCTGGCGGAGCCAGACCGTAGCTCCGACACGGTGCCCCTGGACCACGCGGCCTCGGTGCGTTGGTTCCAGCGCGCGGCCGAACAAGGCCACGTCTCCGCCGCCACGAGTCTGGCGGTCAAATATCGGGACGGGAACGGCATCCCCATGGCGATCGACCAGGCCTTCCGGTGGTTCCTGCGAGCCGCAGACCTGGGCGACGTCGAAGCGATGACCGAGGTCGGCGTCATGTATGCGGCTGGACGCGGGGTCGCGCTGGACGACATCGCGGCCTACGTGTGGCTGGATCTCGCGGCGCGGCACGCTGGCGGCGAAGATCGCGAGTTCGTGCTGCGCGACCGCGAAGGCGTGGCGCAACGACTCACGGCCAGACAGATCGCCGAAGCAGAACGGCGCGCAAACACCTGGACCCCGGCCCAACCCCAGAGAAAGTAGCCATATGCCCCGACTTCGTTCGACGTCCATCGCCACAGTGACGCTGGGCTTGACCGTCCTGCAGCCACACGCGGCCACCGTCGAGGCCCAGCCGTCCACTGCATTCTCACCGGTGACCGACGCGATGCTCGGGAACCGGTCCCCGGACGATTGGCATACGGATGCTCTCGACCCAGAACGTGACGGGCGAACGCGAGTTGGCGCTGACGGCGGGTGGACAACGGCCACTCGCTATCTACGCGTTGGCGGCCAGGCACCAGCTCGCGCCGGGGACTGACAACCTCGGGACCGTGCACGCCATCTCGGTCGAAACCGGGCGGACGAACTGGCTCTACGAGCAGCGCGCGGCGACGATGTCGCTGGTGGCCAACGGCGGCGGACTCCTGTTTGGCGGCGATACCAACGGGCGCTTCCGGGCCTTTGACCAGGAAACCGGCGACATCCTCTGGGAGATCAACCTGGGCTCACCGGTGGCCGGGTACCCGGTGTCCTTCGCCGTCGACGGGCGTCAATACGTCGCGGTGGCCACCGGCACCGGTGCCGGCATCAACCTCCAGATCACACCCGAGCTGCGCCCGAGCACTGGGAACAACCTGTTCGTCTTTGCGTTGCCGGAATAGGTGGCCGTCACGGGGTCGAGCACGGTCAGAATACCGCTCGGCTGCACGACCCCGTGGACCAACCCGCTGGCATGGAGTGAGGCCTCGCGCCCGGCCACGGCGGTCACCGCCGCAGGTGAAGCCCCAGCCCGAATACGAGATGGTGCGTGCCTAGCGCCGAGAGGCTGTCCCCACCAGCGACGCGCCCGTCAACCGTCGTTCGCGTGTACTTGTATTCCAGCAACGTATCCCACCGGGGCGACCCATGCCAGGTGACACCCCCGAGTACCTGAGTCGCGAGTCGTCCCCAGTCGTACCCCGCATGGCGCTGTCCGTCGATCTGGGACCGCGTGTAGGGAACCGTCGCCCCGGCTCCGCCCCCGGCGTACAGATCGACCCGCCCGCCCGGAAAGCGCGCAGACCGACGCAGTGGACGGTGGACTTGCAGGTTGCCCAGCACCAGATTGACGCCGTTGCTGACCTGGTACTGCTCGACGAACTGGCCAAACCTCGCCGTCTGGTCGACCGGTGCGTGCGCATCGGTGCCGCTGACCCGGACCCGTTGGTCCGGCGGGGCGAAGACCTTGAAGTGCAGGACGTCGACGGAGATCCCGAGCCATCTCGGTGGGAGCACAAAGAACTCCGCTCGCGCGCCGACATACGGGACCGAGTCACGAGTCCACTCCGTCGAGAGCGATTTGTGCTCCCACGCGATCTGCCGGAACGTCAGGTCGGTTCCACGTCCCGGTTGACGAATGCGGAGGTCACCCGCCGCTGTTACACCGACACCCGTAAACAGCCGCAGCGCGGGAGCCCGCCGGTTCTGCTGACCGGCGGCAGGTACCGCCGCCATCACGAGGCTGGCGACGAGCGCGACCCAGATCCCGTAGCCCTCTCCGAGCCTCCAGTGCCCCGAAGAGGACACCGGTGTGCAACGAATCACCCAAGCACCTTGTTCCAACCCTCGACATGCGACGCTTGCGCCCTGAGCAACGCTGTCGCGTCACCTTCAATGGTCACGGTGGTCATCACGTCGTTCTGCGCGATGGCGTCGACCACGTCCTGGCCGGACGCGACTTTGCCAAACACCGAGTGCTTGCCGTCCAGGTGGGGCGTCGGACCGTGCGTGATGAAGAACTGACTCCCGTTGGTCCCGCGACCAGCATTGGCCATCGACAACACGCCTGCCGAGTCATGACGCCGGAGCGGGCTGAACTCGTCACCGAAGTTGTAGCCGGGACCGCCCCTCCCGGTCCCCGTGGGGTCGCCGCCCTGCACCATGAAGTTGGCGATGACGCGGTGAAACTTGAGGCCGTTGTAGTACCCGCGCGTCGCCAGGTTCACGAAGTTGGCGACGGTAACGGGCGCCTCTGCCGGGAAGAGCACAATACGAATTTCCCCTTTGACCGTGTTGAACACGGCGACAAGCTCGTTGGACATGATGGTGTGTGACCTCAATCAACGGTGGCGGGAGGCCACCGTGCCGCACTTGCGCGGGCTCATTCGCCGACCATTCTCACATGGCTGTCACGTCGAGCCCCGCCGCCGGCCCCAAACCCGCCTCGGCGCACACCAGAGTTTCGGCGAAACAGGTCAACGACGATGGGAGGGCCCGGCTCTATCTGTTGCGAGACCCGCTGTTGCGAGACCCGAAACGAGTCTCTTGCGACTCGTTCCGGGCCACACAGCACGAGCAAGGGGCGCGACAATGCCCGCCTCGCGGGCACCCAGTGGGGCACGGGGCCCCGCGAAGCGCCCGCGGGGGTTCGGGGCGCAGCCCGTCTAGAACAACGCCGTCGGACGCCGCTTCCAGTCCGGCATGATCCCTTCCAGTGCGCGGACGTGGGTGCCAGCCTGGGTCAGGATGTGATGCAGGTCGTTGCCAATACTGATGAGACTGAAGCCCTGCTCGCGGAACTCTGCAACCCGGTCGGTGCCGAAGAGGAACAGGCCCAGGATGACGTTGTTCTTCTTGGCCGCCGCCTTGAGCGCGTCGGTCGCCTCTTTCAGTTCCGGTGACGTATACATGTCCGGAAACTGATACTTCTCATACAGCCCCATCGACATGCACAGGTCGTTCTGGCCGAGGAAGAGCAAGTCGACACCCGGCACGGCCGCGATGTCCTCAATATTTCGGATGCAACTCGCGGTTTCGACCTGGAGGGCAGTAATCACATTGGCATTGGCGGCCCCGGCGTAGCCGAGTAGACCCTCCTTGTTCATTGACTTCTGTGGGAAATAGACCGAACGGGTTCCCGCTGTCGGGTACCTCGTGCAACTCACCGCCTGCCGGGCTTCCTCGGCGGTGTTGATGTACGGGACCAGGACCCCATCAGCGCCGACGTCCAGCGACTGCTGGATACCGGCACGGTCGGAGTAGCCCGTGACCCGGACCAACGACTTCGCGCCGCCGGCGGCAATACCCCCGATCATGGTGGACAGCGTCTCGTAGCCCATTGGACCGTGCTGGGCGTCGACCAGCAGCCAGTCATACCCACAATGGGCCAGTTGCTCCACCACCGTGGGGCTGTGCGAATTGATGAACAATCCCAGCTTGGGGGTGTTGTTCCGTAAAGCGGCTTTGAATTCCGCACCAGTTAAGCTGTCGCTCATGTAATGTCTCTCCTCGGCTGCCGTGCTTCTCGGGGTGACCGTTCCGCGAGCCATCGCCCGCGAACGGCAACAGGCTCGAAAGTATACCTGTGGACAGCGTGCCGGTGGTGACTCCCCGGTGCTAGCCGCCAAGATTGATCATTCGACTGAACTTCAGAATCAGGCTCCGTCCTCCGCCGGAGGGGAGGGTGTCGTGCAGACCTCGTGTGTCGTTGTAGACCAGGAAGAGTCCGGTATTCGCCTGACCGAGCAGGCCCAATCGGAGATTCGCCGACCAGAGACCGGCGCTGTCGTTGTACTGGAGCAACGCCTGCACGAAGCGGCGTGGCGTGAAGTTGTAGGCCACCTGCGCGCTCGTCAGGTTTGCAATGAAATGACCGCCTGGCAGATCCACGTCGTTTCGGCTCCACTGGAGTGAAGCGTTCAGCGAGTCGCCGGTGCGGATGTTGAGGGCCGGTCCCCAGGTGGTGCGATGCCCGCCGAAGAAACCACCGACCGTTGTCCGCATCTCGAGGCTCACCGGCGCCCCGCGGTTCGACTCGTAGACGATCTCCGTCTCGTGGTGTTCGTAGCTGCCGGCCGGCACCACCACACCGTCCGCTATCTCGAACGCCTGGACCACGCCCTCGGCGGTGACATTCCACGCCGTCTTGATCAGCGAACTGTCGTTGAACTCCAGGTCGTTGTCGAGGTGCAAGAACGAACTCTGCTCGAACCCGTCGAAGAGCCAGAACCGATTGAACGTGGCATGCGGTCGGATCTGCTGCAGCTTCAGGAAGTTCTTGGGGCGCGCAATGAACGAGAACCCGGAATCGACGTTGCGAAACCCCTGGCCACCGCGGCGCAGGAACCCGACTTCTGGGTTGAAGTCATCGGCCACCTCGACATAGCAGAGCGTGAAGCGCCAACGCTCGGAGTTGTAGTCCCACGCAAGGTTGTACGCGTTGTCGT
>SXOW01000449.1 GCA_005778315.1 Acidobacteriota bacterium | reverse complement strand
GCTGCTTCTCGCCTTCGGCGTTGTTCACTGCGGCATCCCGCTGGCCCTCCGAGGTGAGGATGACCGCGCGCTTTTCCCGCTCGGCCCGCATCTGTTTCTCCATCGCGGCCAGGATGTCGGCCGGGGGGGTGATGTTTTTGATCTCGTAGCGCAGCACCTTCACCCCCCATGCCTCGCTGGCCTTGTCCAGCTCGGCCACGAGCGCGATATTGATGTTCGTGCGCTCTTCAAAGGTGCGGTCGAGGTCGATCTTGCCCATCTCGGAGCGCAGGGTGGTCTGCGCAAGTTGCGAGATGGCAAACAGGTAGTCGTGGATGCCGTAGGACGCCCGCTCGGCATTCAGAATCTTGAGGTAGAGCACGCCGTCGACGTGCACCTGCACGTTGTCGCGTGTGATGCACACCTGCGCGGGGATATCGAGCGCCACCTCTTTCAGTGAGTGCTTGTAGCGGATCATGTCGATGAAGGGCACCAGGATATGGAACCCCGCATCGAGCGTGCCCGAGTACCGGCCCAGGCGTTCCACCACATAGGCGCTCTGCTGGGGCACGACAACCGCCGTCTTGGCAATCACGACGAGCGCCATGACCGCGATTAGAACGATGACGATGATTCCGCCTTCCATCAGGGCCCGTCTCTTTCTACTCGGCAACCACGCCGACCTGCAGTCCTGTCACTCGAATGACGCGGCATCGCTGATTCGGACCAAGCGGGACGGCGGCGTCGTTACGCGCCTCCCAGTCGGAGCCGCGCAGCTCCACCCGGCCGACGGCGCCGGGGGCGATCACCTCGACACAGAAAGCGATGTCACCGACCAGCGAGTCCACGGGCGGCCGCGCACCGGTCAACTCGACGCGCGCCTGGATCTTGCCACGGAAGACCAGCAGGGCGAGCACCGACGCCACCGTGAAGAGGCTCCACTGGCCCACGGCCCCGGGGACCAGACCGACACCCACCGCCAGTCCCGTGAGGACGGCGCCGACACCGAAGAACATCACGAAGAAGCCGCTGGGGGTGACCAGTTCCACAGCCATCAACGCCAGGCCACCGGCGAGCCACATCCACCAGACCATCCGCGGATAATAGACGATCTGGGCGATTGCGGCGTGGCGTGCAGACCGTGAGGGAAGGCAAAGCCTTGGGGAGGGCTTCGGTGCTGGTGAACGTCTGCCGGGGATTATTCCGCCGGCGTCAGCCGCGTGCGGAGGGCGCGCACGCGCTCCAGCAACGGCGCGGCCTGCGGGATTGAGGCATTGAACTCGAACGTCACGGTTTGCGGCTGACCGTTGCCTTCGATCGTAAGTGACTCCGCGCCGCCGTCCGCGCAGTCGGGACAGCCGATGACGGCGGGCAAGCCCGACAGGTCCGTGTTCGCCGCCAGCGCCGCGAACGCATCCCATTCCTCGGGCGTCAGCCCCGTTGCGAAGCGTTGATCGGGCAAACCCTGCGGCGCGCCGCGCCCACCGCGCGCTTGCCGCCCCAGCACCCCGCGGCCTGGCGAAATCTCAAGCCGCGTCGTGCAATAGCCTACACAGAACCCGAACGACGTCGTCGACACGATCTGGCGGACGTTCGACGGCGACGGCGAGGCTGGCGCGCTGGCGCAGGCCGCGACAAACAATGCCGCGACTAGAAGAACGAGTCTTGATCGAGTCAGCATGTCACAATTCTCGCGCACCGGAAGGGCGACAAGATAGCTCATCCAGCGCGCGCCGGAACAAGTCGGAGCACCGATCCGTCCAAGGTGGTGGAATTCGTTGCGAAATGCCGACGGTTTCCGTGTCCCTTGGGGGACCAGGCTACCGCTTCACGGGAGCGATCGATGCACGATCTCCGCTTCGCGGTCAGGACGCTACTCAGGCAGCCGATGTTCACGCTGCTCGTCGTGGTGACACTCGCGATCAGCATCGGCGCCAACACGACGATCTTCTCGCTGCTGCATCAGACGCTATTGCGGCCGCTTCCCTACGCGGAGGCCGAGCGCCTCGTGTTCGTCTGGAACACGTATCCGCTGATGGGGCTCCCCCAAGCCGGCGTTTCGATACCGGACTACCTCGACCGGAGGGATCAGGCCCCGGCCATTGTCGACGCGACACTGTTTACCAGTCGGAGTCTGAGTCTGGCCGAAGACGGACGCCCGGAGCAGCTCCGAGCCCTCGTCGTCACACCATCGTTCTTCTCCACGCTGGGACGTCAGCCCGCCCTCGGACGAGGATTCGCCGAGACGGACGCCGCCACCGGTGCCGATCGGGTCGCCGTGCTCACGCACGCGCTCTGGACCACGCGTTTCGGCGCCGACGGAGGGCTGGTGGGCCGGTCGATTCAACTGGATGGCGAGGCGCACGACGTGGTTGGGGTGCTACCGGCCGACTTCGAGCTGCCGTCGCAAGACATCGCCCTCCTGCTTCCGTTCTCGTTCACGCCGGCACAGATGTCGGATGGCGAGCGTGGCAGCGAGTTCAGCTCGATGATCGCCAGGCTCGCGCCCGGCGCGACGGTCGCGGCGCTCGATGCGCAGCTGGCCACGATCGCGGAGCGGGTACTCGACCGGATTCCCGCGCGTCGCGCGTTCGCCGAGAGGAGCGGATTCAGCGGCTATGCCGTGCCGATTCGTGAGCAACTGGTGGGTGATACTCGGACGTCGCTCCTCGTGCTGCAGGGTAGCGTCATCCTCGTCCTGTTGATCGCCTGCGCGAACGTTGCCAACTTACTGCTCATGCGCGCAACCGGCCGGGGCCGGGAGCTGGCGATCCGCGCGACCCTCGGCGCCGGGCAGTGGCGACTCGTGCGGCAAATGCTGACGGAGGGGATGGTCCTGGCGCTGCTCGGTGGGGCCGGCGGCGTCGCCGTGGGGTTGTTCGGTATCAGAGCCCTTGCGGTCACCACGCCCGGCATCGCCGCCCCGACGTTGAACCTCGCCGTGCTCGGGTTCACGCTGGGCGTGACCGTCACGACCGGACTCGTCTTCGGCCTGGTCCCGGCGCTCGCCGTGGTCGGGCGTGGGGCCGACTCGCAGTTGAAGGAGGACGGCGCCCGAAGCACCGCCGTTCGCTCGACCGGCCGAATCCGTCAACTCCTGGTCGTGACCGAAACTGCGCTGGCGCTGATGCTTCTCGTGGCGGCGGGCCTGCTCTTGAAGAGCCTGATGCGCCTGCAGGACGTCGACCCCGGATTCTCGACCGAGATGGTGCTCACCGCTTCGATCGATCTGCCCGCCACCCAATACCCGGATGCCACGGCCCGCGCCGGGTTCTGGCGGCGCGCGACCGACGACCTCGCGGCGCTGCCGGGGGTGACGGCGGTGGGCTTGACGTCGAACGTGCCGTTCAGCGGGAACGTCGGCTCGGGTTCGTACACGATTGTCGGCTACACCCCAGGCCCCTCGGAGGCCGCACCGCACGGCCGTCAGGAAGTCGTGGGCGGCGACTACTTTCGGGCCATGCAGATCCCGCTGGTCTCGGGCCGCGTCTTCACCGACACCGACACGGCGACCAGCCCGCCCGTGGTCGTCATCGACGAGTATCTGGTCAACCGCTATTTCGTGGGCCAGGACCCGATCGGCCGGCAGATCAGACGCGGCGGTCCAGACACTCCTGCCTTCACGATCGTCGGCGTCGTCGGGACGGTCAATAGCATCGACCTGGGCGAGCCAGTCATGAAGGAACGCCTCTACTACCCCGTCGCGCAACAAGCGCGCGCCGGCATGACGCTGCTCGTGAAGACCGCGCGCGACCCGGAAACGTTCGCGCCGCAGATGCGCTCGACGGTGCAGTCAATCGACCCGGAGCGCCCTGTCACCAACATGAGAACCATGAGTCAGTGGAAGTCGCTGTCCCTCGACGGGCGGCGGACACCCGCCACCCTCCTGGCCCTGTTCGGCGGCGTCGCCGTGCTCCTGTCAGCGATCGGGACCTACGGGGTGCTGGCCTTCGGGGTGGCGCAGCGCGTGCGCGAGTTCGGCATTCGCCAGGCGCTCGGCGCCGACAGCCGCAGCATCGTCTCGCTGGTGCTCGCCCAGGGACTCCGCACGGTTGGCCTGGGTGTCGTTCTGGGCGTGGTCGGTGCCCTGGCGCTCACCCGCTTTCTCCAGAGCCTGCTATTCGGGGTGGGCCAGTACGACCTCGGTGTCTTCGCCGGTGTCACGGCGCTCCTCCTCGTGGTGGCGTTGGTTGCCTGCTACGTCCCGGCACGGCGGGCGACCACGATCGCCCCAATGGACGCCCTGCGGGACGCCTAGTCGAGCCCTGGAGCGGCATGTGAGCCGCCGATTCCCGCCATCCGCGGAAAGAACGGTCGGCCATCACTTGCAACTCGAGGGGATGCATGAAATACACGACGAAATTCCCTTTGTGCTGTGCCATCGCAGTTACGTCAAATATGGCTTTGCTGAGCTACGCAAGACGTATCGCCGATCACGAAGAGCATTATTTCGATCAACTGCGGCGAACCCTCGGCTGAACGGTCGGGGACATTGGTAACAGAAGAGTCCCGTCGGCGACCGCCCTTCGTTGACAAGGCACATTGCCTTGTATGTACTCGTCGGCATGCCGGTCACACCACTATGGTCCATTGAAGTGCCTTCAGCGCACGGCCTGCTGCGTGCTTTTGAGCCGACCCAGGCCGAAGTGCTTGCCGCTGCAGGGGCACTCGCCGGATTCAACAACGACAGCCACAACGCCGCCATGTTGACCAATACCTTGGAACTGACCGCCTCCGATGTCGTGGAGCTTTACCGGGAACTACGGGATGGTGGTGGTCATCCGTTCCTGCTGGAATGCGATGGCATCCTGATGGGGGATGCGGACTTCCGTGGTGTAAAAAACGCTCATGCCGAGTTTGCCATTATGGTGGGTGCGCGAAGTGAACAGAGCCGCGGCCTCGGCACCTGCTACGCGGTGATGGTGCATCAGGCGGCACGACTGGCACTGGGTATACGCCAGGTTTTCTGCACCATCATTCCGACAAATCTCGCCTCCCGGCGCATGGTGGAAAAACTTGGCTACCGGCTGGATAAGAGTCCCTACGGACAGTCACTGATTGAAGCTGACGATGATCTTGCAATGGCTATCGACTGGCAGGCATTCGACCTGGCGCATGCCGACTTCCTCTCCCGGCTGGTTGTCGCGAAGCGAGACCCAGGCAACCCGATAGGTGCCGATAGGTGCCGATAGGTGATCGACCAGGAAATCGATTGACCTGCATTCACCGTCAACCAGGTTCGTAGAACCGGCGAACGGTCATTGAGGGCTTCGGAGAGTGTCCAACACTCGATGGCTGGAAGATGGCCGCGCCCGGGGCCACCACTCCGTTTTCGGCGAGCACGTGGTTGTTGCTGAGATGAATGGGTTCCTTGGGGCGACATGGGCGCAGCCAGCGACTCCGACGAGCGGCCGCAGGCGTAAGTCGTTAGAATGCGTGCGTGGAGTGGCGGAGCCGACTACCTGACGGTCTGCGGCCGTATGTCGAACCGGCGCCGATCGCGGCGTTCTTTCTCGGCGTGTCGTCCGGTTTCGGCTTCGCCATGATCGCGGCGACCCTGACCACCCGTCTGGCCCAGGAGGGGATCCAGAAGAGCACAGTCACCGCGTTTGCGTTCACGTTCCTGGCTTTCAACTTCAAGTGGTTGTGGGCGCCGCTCATCGACCACGTCCAGCTCCCGGTTCTGCGCCGCTTCGGTCAGC
>SXOW01000448.1 GCA_005778315.1 Acidobacteriota bacterium | reverse complement strand
GCCTGCTCGGCGGCAAGGATCGCGCTCTCGGCGGCGCGTACGCCGGCCCCGGCCGCCTCGACTCCGGCCCGCAGGTCCCGGTCATCGAGCGTCACGAGCGTCTGCCCGACCCGCACGGTCTGCCCCTCCTCCACGGCCACCGACTGAACCTGCCCGACAGCGCGCGCGGCGACGACCACTTCGTGACGAGCGCGAACAGTCCCGACCACCGGGCGCCCGTCCTCCCGCGTCGTCTGCTGGAGGGTCACGACGTCGACCAGTGCCGGTGCCGAGTCGGCGGGAACCGGCGGCTCGGGGGCCGCGCCGGGCGCGCCACATCCCGACACCGACAGCAACACCGCGAACGCTACGCACCTCATCGCATCACCTCCGACGACGCGGCCAAGCGGCCAGCCACATGCTCGAGCGCCACCCGTGCCACTCGCTGCTCAAACAGCACACCGAGCCGACCATACTGCGCCTGCACAAACGCCGTCTCACTGCGCAGCAATTCGGTGACCGTCTCGAGCCCCGAGTCGTAGCGAGTGCGGACGATGCGTAATCCCTCCTCGGCCAGGTCCACGGTCGCACGGGCGACCTCCAGACGTTGGTGCGCCGACTGAAACGCGAACCAGGCCTGCCGCACATGGAGCGAGGTGTTGGAGTCCGCCTCTCGCCGGCGCGCATCCGCCCGCGCCTCCCCATGAAGCGCCGCCGTGACTCTGGCCCGGTCCTGCGCCCCCTTCCACAGGTCCCAATGCGCGGCGACGCCGGCCACCCAGGTCCGACCACCTTGGTCAGCGAATCGGGCACCGTCCCCTTCGACCGCCGCCTGCGCGACCACCGTCGGCCACAGCAGAAGCCCGATGGACCTGGACCGCCAAGAGATCGGCCTTGGTCGTCATCCCGCTGTCCAGCCGGGCCTGTGCCCGTCGCGCATCGGCGTCGGCGCTGGTCACGCCCAGTTCAGCCACGCGCACTCGTTCGGCGGCCAACGCGACGCCGAAGTAGGCGGTCGCCACCCCCATCAGCACGTCAAGCTCCCGCGCGCGGCGCTCCTCGGCCGACATCTCCTCCTGGACCCGCGCCGCCCGCACCGCATGCGTCGTGCGGTTCGCATCGAAGACGGTCTGTTCGACCGACAGCACCGATTGGAAATTCTGCGCCGCGGCGGGATGGTTGAGCCGATCAACCGCAAAGTCGGCCTCCGTGAAACGCTGCTGGGTGAGAAGCGTTCCGAAGGCGAAGACGGGATTGTTGCTTCGGGTGTAGCCGCCTGACCACGCCAGTCTCGGGAGCAGCCCGGCCTGAGCCACTCGGACTCCGGCGGTCGCCGCGCCCACGTCTGCGCCCGCTGCGTCGATCGCCGGATGGGTCGTCAACGCGAGCCGTGCCGCCTCTTCGAGCGTCAGCGACGCCTGCGCCCGGGCCGTACCCGGTGCCAGCACCCAGACCGATGCCAGCCACACGCCGATTGCCATCAATCTCACGTCGTCGCCCCTTTCTGACCATCCCGATGCTCGCCGTCCTCCGCATGCCCTGTCCCGCCAGGCCCAAACCGACGTTCGATGCAGCGGACGATGTCGGCCAGATGTGGTTCGGCCACCCGGTAAAACACACGGCGTCCCCGTTGCTCACTCGCGAGGAGGCCGCACCGACGCATCAGCATCAGATGTTCGGACGCCACATGGCTGGCGACCTCACACGCCGCGGCCAGTTCGCCCACCGTGTGCTCACCCTGCAACATGAGCTGGATCATGCGCAGCCGGTGGGGATGCGCGATCGTGCGGAGGCACTCGGCGGCGTGACCGAGCGCTTCGCGGCCCAGGTCCACCTGTGAGCCGGGTGTTTTCGAAGTCACACAGATAGATATGTCGATATCTATCGATATGTCAATACAACAGAGGTCAGCGAGCGCGAACCGAGTCGCACAAGATCGAGTGCGTCGGGGTCGGAGGCTATGCAGAGGTACTGCGGTCGGTGGGCTGGTCCTTGACCCGCAAGATCGCGCCCAGGAGCATCGCGACCGGCGCCACAAGGAGGGACAACAGGGCGCCCATCTTCGCGGCGGCAAGAATATCGTCGGACCCGCCGAACGCCTGGCCGGCCACAAACAGCGCGACGGTCAAACCAAGTCCTGCGGTCAGCCCCGCCACAAAGAGCGCACGGAAGGTCATGCCATTCGGCAGTTTGAAACCCAGGAGGTGACCGATGCTCGAGAAGACGAAGACTCCAATCGTTTTCCCCGCCACGAGGGACACCAGGACCGCCGCGGTGGCGTTGCCCATTGACGCCAGCGCGACCCCGGCATTCGACAGCCCGAACCCGAACAGACCGAAATCGACCGGCGTCTTGAAGAAATGCTCGAACCTGTTCAGCGTGTCGGGGTGCGGCACGCCTGAGGACTCTTCGGCAAAGAGCCCCTCGTCGGCCCGCTCCTTGGGCATGAACGGCACGACCGGCACCAGAGCCAGCGCGGGGTGAAGGTGCGCCAGAAAGAGCCCCGCCCACGAGACCCCACCGGCGATGAGGACATATGGCCAGAACGAGGTGACCTTGGCGCGCCGCAACGCGATCGCCACGCCGATCGCGACGACGACCAGGAGTAATGCCCGCGGTTCGACCGGGTACGTCGGATCGGGATAGAACACCGCGATGAGACCGAGGCCGATACCGTCGTCCACCACAGCCAGGAGCAACAGAAACTGCACCGCCGGGTGCTGCTTGCCAAACACCATTCGCGCCACGAGCCAAGCCAGCGCAATGTCGGTGGCGGTCGGAACGCCCCAGCCGTTGCGAATGCTCGGGTCGTCGGTCAGGGCAACCCAGAGGAAATATATGCCAATCGGTGTGACCACGCCGCCGACGCAGCCGAGCAACGGATTCACCGCCTTGCTGAGCGGATTCAGGGCACCACCCGGCAAACAGGATTCGGTGATCTCCTTGGCGGCAAGACCAAAAAACAGCGCCATGAGAATGTCGTTCACCAAGAACTGGACGTTGACATGGCTGTCCTCACCAAACGGTGACGTGTGCAGGAAATAGTCGTAGGACGCCGGTGCGAGATTGGCCCACGCCATGGCCACGACTACGCCAAGAATCAGCGGAATGGAGAACTCTTGCAGGAGTTCCATTCGTAACCGCTTTGGGCTGTACACAGGTCCGCTCACCGTTCTTG
>SXOW01000447.1 GCA_005778315.1 Acidobacteriota bacterium | reverse complement strand
CCGGCGGACTCCATATCATCGGCACGGAGCGCCACGAGGCGCGGCGGATCGACAATCAGCTACGTGGACGCTCGGGGCGCCAGGGTGACCCGGGGTCGTCGCGTTTCTACCTCTCTCTGGAAGACGACCTGATGCGGATTTTCGGGTCGGAGCGGATCTCGGGCTTGATGGAGCGCCTGGGCATGGAAGAGGGGGTGCCCATCGAGCACGGCATGGTGACCAAGGCGATCGAGCGGGCGCAAAAACAGGTGGAAGCCCAGCACTTTGCCGTGCGGAAACACCTGCTCGAGTACGACGACGTCATGAACAAGCAACGCGAGAACGTCTACGCGTTGCGACGAGAGATATTGGATGGTCAGATCCATGTCGCCGACGACGAGGTGGTCGACTGCCGCACCTACCTGCTGACACTCGCCGAGGACCTCGTCGACCAGGAGGTTGAGACCCATTGCGGTAAAGACGTTGACCCCGAAGACTGGGACTCGGACGCGCTGGGACGGGCGATCGGTGACGCGTTCGGCCTTCCGGCCGAGACCATCGCCGCGTTCGCGCTCGATGAGAAGGGCGCGGACGAGATGCACGACCTGCTCTGGAGCGCGGTCAAGGGCCGCTATGAGGAAAAAGAACAAGCGGTGGACTCGGCGATCCTTCGGCGTGTCGAGCGCGACGTCATGCTTCAGATCGTGGACACGCAGTGGAAGGACCACCTCTACAGCCTCGATCATCTGAAAGAAGGCATCGGACTTCGCGGCTACGCGCAAAAGGATCCGCTCGTTGAGTACAAGCGGGAGAGCTTTGCCTTGTTCCAGGCCATGAAGGAGCGAATCGATACGGAGATGGTTCGCTACCTCTGGCGCCTACGGCCCGTCGTGCAAGGCGATGGCACCGCCGCGGTCGCGCCGGCAAGGCGGCCGCGTGCCCCGATCACCTTGAACGACCCGAGCGCGGGTGCGCCGGCGGGTGGCGGCGGCCGGGGGCCCGCGCGCCCGCAGCCGGCCCGCACCGGTGGCGATGACGCGGCAGTGCGCACCGTCCGGCGTGATGCGCCGAAAGTGGGTCGCAACGACCTGTGTCCCTGTGGGAGCGGGAAAAAGTACAAGAAATGCCATGGAGCCTGAGATGAAGATGGACACCGAGACGCGGGCGACGCGGTTCACGACAACGGACATCAGTGAAGCGCTGACATTCGACGACGTGTTGTTGGTGCCCCGCCACTCCGAAGTGGTGCCCAGGGAGGTCGACGTGTCGACCAGGCTCACGCGGAACATCTCCCTACGGGTTCCGATCATCAGCGCCGCGATGGATACCGTGACCGAGTCGCGGCTGGCCATCGCCATGGCCCAGCTTGGTGGCATCGGGATGATTCACAAAAATCTGTCCATCGACGCGCAGGCGTCCGAGGTCGACCGGGTCAAGCGCTCGGAGAGCGGCATGATCGTGAATCCGATCACCCTCTCCCCTACCGGTCGTATCTACGAAGCACTCGCGCTGATGGAGAAGTACCGCATCTCTGGCGTGCCAATCACCGCGGACGGCAGCACTGAAGGCAAGCTCGTGGGCATCCTCACCAACCGGGATTTGCGATTCGAAGCCGACCTGGACCGGCCGATCGCGGATGTCATGACCAAGGACGAGCTGTTTACCGTCCCCGTCGGTACGACGCTGCAGGAGGCGCGCTCGATTCTGCACGCCCATCGGGTCGAGAAGCTGCTGGTGGTCGACCAGGACTACATGCTCAAGGGGTTGATCACGGTCAAAGACATCCAGAAGATGATCACCTACCCGAGCGCTTCCAAGGACGCGCTCGGGCGGCTACGGGTGGGGGCGGCGGTCGGGGTGGCCAAGGACACCCTGGAGCGGGCCGATGCGCTGGTGGCGGTCGGCACCGATGTGCTGACCATCGACACCGCCCACGGGCACTCGGCTGGTGTCATGTCGATGGTGCGCACGCTTCGGGGACGATTTCCCAACGTGGACATCATTGCCGGCAATGTGGCGACTGCCGAGGGCACCGAAGCCTTGATCGACCTTGGTGTCGATGCGGTCAAAGTCGGTATCGGGTCCGGGTCGATCTGCACGACCCGCGTGATTGCCGGGATCGGGATGCCGATGATCTCGGCGCTAGCGGAATGCGCCGAGGCGGCCGGACGCCACGGAGTACCGGTCATCGCGGACGGCGGCATCCGCTACTCCGGAGACATCACGAAGGCCTTGGCGGTCGGCTCCAGCACGGTGATGATTGGCAGCCTGTTCGCCGGCACAGACGAGAGCCCCGGAGAGTTGATTCTGTACCAAGGTCGGAGCTTCAAGGAGTATCGCGGCATGGGGTCGATTGGCGCCATGCGCGCCGGCAGCCGCGACCGTTACTTTCAGGAAGACTACGACCTCGCGAGTCCGACGGAAGAGGGTGAGAAGCTGGTGCCCGAGGGCATCGAAGGACGGGTGCCCCACCAGGGATCCGTTGCGGCGATGATTCACCAACTGGTCGGCGGACTGCGCGCTGGCATGGGCTACTGTGGCGCAGCCACCATTGCGGACCTCCAGGACAAGCCGCGGCTCATCCGCATCACCGCGGCCGGCATGCGCGAGAGCCATGTGCACGACGTGGTGATTACTAAAGAAGCCCCGAACTACCGGTCCGAGTAGTCAGGCTCGGCGTCCATCGCCGATCGGGCATCATCGGTGATCTGGAGCTCCCGTCGGTCACCTCCGCCATCGCTGATACGCACCGACACCGCGCCACGTAGCGGGCGCGGGAGCCGGTCGGCCCACTCGATACACACCACTCCGCCTCGCTCAGGCAGTTCTTCCAGACCCAGGTCGTCTACTTCTTCGGGGGTCAATCGGTAGAGGTCGACGTGATACACAGCGCCGCCGCCGTATTCTTGAATCAGGGTGAACGTGGGACTACTCACCTCATCCGATGGTATGCCCCGCCCCTCCGCGAATCCACGGACAAATGCGGTCTTCCCGGCCCCGAGCTGACCGTACAGCAGGACGACACGTCCTGGGCCCAGCGCCCGAGCCAGGTCGGCGCCGATAGCGGCAGTGTCGTCCTCCGAGTGACTGACCCGACGCTCGATCATCAGGCACCCGACAAACGACGAAACGCGTCTGGCGCGGTCTCCGGCCCGGGCTCGGCGTCGCCACGCTGAAGGCGTCGTACGGCCGGGCCGAGCTGGCCAGCGAGGTCGCTGGCGATCATGCCCACCTCTCCCTGCTGCTCGGCCGCCAGATCGCCCGCGAGCCCGTGGACGTGGACGCCAAGCGCACAGGCCGTGGTCGCATCGCCCAACTGGGCTATCCAGGCCGCGACCACCCCGGTCAGCACATCCCCCGTGCCCCCCGTGGCCATCCCTGGATTGCCGGTGACATTGATGAACACCGACCCGTCCGGACTGGCGATCAGCGTGCGTGCCCCCTTCAGCACAACATAGAGGCGTTGCGCGATGGCCAGACCACGGGCCACCTCCAGACGATGCTGCTGCACGTGCTCGATGGTCGCTCCGGTGAGACGCGCCATTTCGCCGGGATGCGGGGTGACGATGACGTCGTGCCCAACCCGCCCCACCAACGCCTCCGGCTCGTGGCTGAACGCGTTGAGCGCGTCGGCATCCAATACGACCGGCACCTGCGACCGCTGAAGAATCGTCCGTACCACCTGTTGCACGCCGGGCCCCTGGCCCAATCCGGGCCCAACCGCCAGGACATCGCACCGCTCCGCCAAAACGGCGTCCGCAACCCCAGCCGCCAACGTCCCGTCCGGCTCGCACTCGAGCCCCAACGTCATGTATTCGGGCATCATGGCGCTGACCACGTCCTGACAGACACGCGGCGTGGCGACAGTGACCAGGCCTGCCCCCGACCGGAGCGCGCCAAGGGCGGCCAGGTGGGCCGCACCGGTCTTCCCGATCGACCCGGCGACGATGAGGACCCGGCCACATTCGCCTTTGTGCAGTTCGTCCGGCCTCGGTGCAACCTGTGCCTGCGCCCACTGGGTGGTCGCCACCTCCACTCGCGGGCCAGCCACGGACTCAATGACCGCGTCTGGAATGCCGATGTCGGCCACAGCCAACTCGCCGACCCGTGTGGCAGCCGGTGGAAGCAGCGACGAGACCTTCGGCGCACCAAGCGCCACCGTCATGGTGGCGTCGATCGACGGACCAGGCACCGCGCCGGTGTCGCCCGACAGTCCTGAGGGCAGGTCGATGGAGATGATCGGGACACCGGTCGCGTTGAGGCTGTGCACGACCTCTGCAGCGTGCCCCACCAGTGGCCCAGACAGCCCGGTTCCGAACAGGGCGTCGACAATGAGATCGCACGCCGCGATGGCCGGCATTGCGGCGCCCCACGCGGCGGCGTCAGCCACCTCGATCACGCCGAGATTCCATGCCTCCAGCGCGGTCAGGTGCGCTCTGGCGTCGCCAGTCACCGTCTCGGCGGCAGCCATGAGATACACCGACACGGCGGCACCGTTCTCAGCCAGGACCCGGGCCACGACGAATCCGTCGCCGCCGTTGTGCCCCTTGCCGCACACCACCGCGATCCGACGATCGTACAAACCTGGCACCCGCCGCTCCATGGCGGCGACGACCTGTCGGCCCGCGTTCTCCATCAACACCGTGGACGCCAGCCCACCGGTCTCGATGGTCGCACGGTCAGCGGCCTGCATCTGGGCCGTCGTGAGGACACGCATGGTGTGGCGGCGCGCGGTCGGTGGAGCCCTGGACCTTAGTCGCCGGCCGTCGCGTAGTCGGCAACCGGCGGGCAGCTGCAAATCAAGTGCCGGTCGCCGTGTACATCATTGATCCGGCCCACCGTCGGCCAGACCTTGTGCTCCCGGACGAAGCGCGTCGGATACACGGCTTGTTCGCGGCTATAGGGATGGGTCCAGGAGTCGGCGGTCGCTTCGGACGCGGTATGCGGCGCGTTCTTCAGCGGGTTGTCTACGGGGTCGGCGTGTCCCTCGACCACCGCTTGAATCTCGCCACGTATCGCGATCAGCGCTTCGCAGAAACGGTCCAGTTCGTCTCGCGATTCGCTTTCGGTGGGCTCGACCATCATCGTCCCCGGCACTGGGAACGACACCGTCGGCGCGTGAAAGCCATAGTCCATCAACCGCTTGGCCACGTCCAGTTCCGTGACGCCAGCCGCTTTGAACGCGCGGAGGTCAAAAATCATCTCGTGCGCGACACGCCCATTCGCGCGCGTGTACAGAACATCGTAGTGCGGCGCCAGGCGCGCCTTGAGGTAGTTGGCGTTGAGAATGG
>SXOW01000446.1 GCA_005778315.1 Acidobacteriota bacterium | reverse complement strand
GTGCCGACATGGCTCTCGCTTTCGACGACCATCATCCACCTGACGCGGCCCTGGTCGCCGATTGCGTCCACTGCGGCTTCTGTTTGCCGGCGTGTCCCACCTATACGCTGTGGGGCAGAGAAACCGACTCCCCGCGCGGTCGGATCGCGCTCATCAAGGGTGCGCTGGAGGGTGACATCGACATCACGAACCGTATGGCGAGGCACTTCGACACCTGCCTCGGGTGTATGGCGTGCGTCACCGCCTGCCCGTCGGGCGTGCGATACGACAAGCTCCTGGAGGCGACCCGACCCCAGATCGAACGGCGAGTGGACCGCCCTCTGTTCGATCGACTGTTCCGTCGCATGATCTTCTCGCTCTTCCCATACCCGGACCGGCTCCGGCTGGTCGCGCTCAAGCTCTGGGCCTACCAGACGTTCGGGCTCCAGCGGCTGGCACGGAGCTCGGGCCTGCTGAAATTGCTTCCTCCGCGAGTGCGCGCGATGGAGGCGGTCATGCCCCGAATAGCGCTTCGGGGCGCGTGGACTGACGCGCCCGCGCGGGTGGCTGCCGTCGGGGCCACACGACGGCGCGTCGGGCTCCTCCTGGGATGTGTGCAGCGCGTCTTCTTTGATGACGTTAACGCGGCGACCATTCGGGTGCTGACCGCCGAAGGATGTGAGGTGGTCATTCCACCGTCCCAAGGCTGCTGCGGCGCGCTGATGCTGCATGCCGGGCTCGCAGAAGATGCCGCCGCCATGGCACGGCGATTCATCGACGCGTTCGAAGCAGAGGCCGGCGACGTCGACACGATCGTCATCAACTCCGCCGGTTGCGGTTCATCCCTCAAGGAATACGGACACCTACTCCGGGACGACCCCAGGTATGCAGAGCGCGCCCAGGCGTTGTCCGACAAGTGCCAGGACATTTCCGAGTTACTCGCCGAGCTGGAACCGCTCGCCCCGCGCCACCCGGTGCCACTCAGCATCGCGTATCACGACGCCTGTCACCTGCAGCATGCCCAGGCCATCACGGCGCAGCCACGACGGGTCCTCGCTTCTATCCCCGGCCTGGAGGTGCGGGAGGTACCAGAGGCCGGGATCTGTTGCGGATCCGCTGGCATCTATAACCTCGTCGAGCCAGAGGCCGCCAGCGACCTGGGTGATCGGAAGGCGGCGCATATTCGGACAACCGGCGCCGACGCGGTCGTCTCGAGCAACCCCGGCTGCCTGCTCCAGATTGCCAGCCGGTTGGAACTGGCCGGAGTGCCGACCCCGACCTACCACATGGTGCAGTTGGTGGACGCGTCGATACGGGGAGCCAGCCTTGACGCCGTGTCGACGAAGACTGGATAGACGAACGCGGCGGGAGGCGCCTGACGCGGTCCCGCGGGCGGGAGCCCGCTACAACCCGCCTGGACCTCTCCCGGGACCTAACGTACCGGTCGGATCGAATCGTCGTTTTACCTCACGCATGATCGGCAAACCGTCGCCAATCGGCCCCCACACCCCGACGCGCGACTTCAGCTCGGCGTCGGCATGACGTACGACGACGCTGCCCTGTCCCGGTCGAAATCGAGCGCGAAGCGACGTCACAAACTCTGCGGTGCCTACATGACCGCCACTCAGACGCGCGTGCAAGACGCCAAGGCCGGCGCGCCCCGTCACGACGTAGTCGAGGTGGTTCGCCGCCGCCAGCTCGGCGATCCGGCCAAGTGTCGAGGACACCTCGGCCGGCAGCGTCACGACTTTGAGGACGGTTCCATCACCGTCGTCCTCAAACACACGCGCGGCATGAGCCTGCCAGAGGTGTGATTCGTCGTCGCCCATCAGTACCATTGCGCGCCCCCCGTGCGCGGTGGCCAGGGCGGCAGCGGCGTCCGCCTGCTGCTGGGCGACGGCCGCAACAGACTCGAAGCGCACGAGCATACGGGCCGGAGGGACCGCCAGCTCGAGCGCGGTCGGCATGGACGCTTGAGCGAGCAAGGCGGCGACGTACGGCGCGCACCGATCCGTGTCGGGGAAGTCGACCTCCACGGTCCGCGAGGCGTCGGCACGCGGCGCGAGCTTGAAGGTCGCATTGACGATCACACCGAGACTGCCGAACGAACCGGTCAACAGTCGGGCCACGTCGTAACCTGCGACGTTCTTGACGACGATGCCACCGCTATGGGCGGTGACCCCATCCGCACGAACCAGCGTCATCCCAATAATCAGGTCGCGGGGTGCGCCGTGCCAGTGCCGGCGCGGTCCGCTGTCGTTGGTCGCAACGATGCCGCCAATGGTTGATCGGTCTCCACCGGGGGGATCGAGGGCCAACCACTGACCATGTTCGGCCAGCACGGCATTGGTGGCGGACAGGGTGGTCCCCGCGAGCACCGTCGCGGTCAGGTCACCGAAACGATGCGCTTCAACGCCCTGCAGCGCGCTCGTCGACAGCAACAGGTCGATGGACGCGGGGGTGGGGGCCCAACCAATCTTGGTGCCTCCGCCGCGCACGACCACGCTCCGGCCTCGCTCAGTCGCCCACGCGAGGATCCGGCTGACCTGCGCGGTCGTCGCAGGCTCGACCACTGCAGCCGGGACCACCCCCTCGACTGCGTCATGGTCGGCCGCCAGGCGAGCCACCGGCCAGCCGACGCTGGTGTTCAACTCGGCCACGGTCTCGGCCGGCGGCGCGCTCGTCGTCGTCATGTCTTGCTTGGAGTCGCCACTGATCCGTCGCGCACGTCTCTCAGGCGACGCTACACCCGCGCGGCGAGACCAGCTGTTTCAGCTGGATGCGCACGATACGGACCTGGCACTTCGCCACAGAGTCGCGGCGTCGGAAACAACTTGTCAGGGTTACAGATGCCGTCCGGGTCGAACGCCACTCGCACCAGTTTCATCGTGGCCAGGTCGTCGTCACTGAACATCTTGGGCATGTGACACACCTTGTCGGACCCAATGCCGTGCTCGCCGGTCAGTGATCCTCCGACGTCCAGACAATACGAGAGAATCTCGGCCGCCACCTTCTCGGCC
>SXOW01000445.1 GCA_005778315.1 Acidobacteriota bacterium | reverse complement strand
GTCAGCCTCCCGCTCGGCGACCTGAGCAGCGACCAGCTTCGACACTTGGCCGTCGTGGCTCGACGCTTTGTCGGGGACACGGTACGAGCGACGGTTGAGCAGAACATCGTCCTTCGGTGGGTGCGCGAGTCGGATCTGCCGGAACTGCACAACGCGCTTGCGGCCATCGGACTCGCACGGCCTGGCGCGGAATCGATCGCGGATATCACGGCATGCCCCGGGACGGACACGTGCAAACTCGGGATCGCATCCTCTCGCGGCCTTGCGGCCGAGCTCGAACGACGCCTGGCGGACCAGATAGCCACCATGGACGAGTCGGTGCGCCGGCTCCGGATCAAGGTCAGCGGCTGCTTCAACTCCTGCGGCCAACATCACATCAGCGACCTCGGCTTTTACGGAGTCAGCCGTCACGTCGGGGGACACGTCGTACCGCATTTCCAGGTGGTCCTCGGTGGCAAGTGGGTTGAGAACGGAGGCGCCTACGGGCTGGCCATTGCGGCCGTGCCATCCAAGAACATTCCACAGGTCGTCCAGCGCATTACCGACCGCTACGTCGCGGAACGGAACGACTCCGAAAGCTTTTACGCGTTCACCACGCGAATCGGGAAACGAGCCATGCGAGCGATGATTGAGGACCTCAGGGTGGTGCCCGCTCACGCCGTGGATGCCGACTACTATCGCGACTGGGGCGACCCGCGGGAATTCGGCATTGGCGACATGGGCATCGGAGAGTGCGCCGGCGAAGTGGTCTCGTTGACCGAGTTCGACCTGGCCGGAGCCGAGAGTCAGATCTTCGAGGGGCAGCTGCGGCTCGAAGCGGGCGATTTTGCCGGTGCCGACGCGCTGGCCTACGGCGCCATGCTGCAAGCGGCGAGAGGACTCATCAAGACCGAGAACATTGACATCTCGAATGACGCCGACGAGATCGTGACGCAATTTCGGACGCGTTTCTACGACACCGAAATCTTCTTCGACCGCTTCGCTGGCGGAAAGTTCGCGCAATACCTATTCAGGCGGCACGCAAGACGGACGCCACCCGAGGGCCCCGCTATCGTGCGACAGCTCATTGAAGAAGCGCAGCTGTTCGTCGAAGCGACGCATGCGTGCCAGGCGCGACTCGCGGCGCGGCCTGTCGTGCTACCGCCACCACCTGCCGGCGCGGCGGCCGGGGGGCGGCTCTCGTGACGGGTAACACCATGGCAGGGCCGACGGCGGCAACAGACGTGCAACGCGTCGCACTCAAGGTCTTCCTCACGGACGACTCGGAGTTGGAGCCAGCGGAGGCCATTCCTGTCTTCCATCGATGGATCCAGACCCATGCGGTTGACGGCCTGCTCATCGACGTGGCCAACTACACGCACCTACCGAGCGGACCATCCGTGCTCCTGGTCGCTCACGAGGGCCACTACGCGCTCGACCGGACGGGCGGACGGCTCGGCCTGCAGTACACGCGCACCCGGCCCCTCGAAGGGACGCTGTCGGAGAGACTCCTGACGATCTGGCACACGTTGCTTCGGGCAGCGCGCACGCTCGAAACGGAGACAACCCTGACGGGCCCGGTTCGATTCGAGCGGCACGTGGTCGACTGCATCGCCAACGATCGACTACGAGCCCCGAACACCCCAGCGACTCTCGCCGCCCTGCGCCCGCCGCTGGATCTGTTTCTCTCCCAGGTGACAGGGCCGGCTCAATGGTCCCTCACGCAGGACCAGGAGCCGGGCGCCCCGTTCAGAGTCACAGCGCGGACGTCGCCGTCCACTCCGTTCGGTCCCGTCGGGTAGCAGTCCGAGCCTGGCGCCAGCCACGAAGTCGCGGACGCGAGACGCGGCGCATCAACCCGCCCAACGGGACGTCCGCTCCAGTCAGGCCCGCGGGGCTAGGACTCGTTCGCCCATCGCGATCTTCAGCATTAGCCAGGCTTATATTGAGTAGAGTTTGAATATATTTATGTGATATGCTCCGCAGTTCATATGCACGTCGAAACACTCAGCATTTTCTGCGATGTGGTCAGACACGGCAGCTTTTCACGCGGCGCCATCGCGAGATCTGTCAGCCAATCGGCGGCGAGCCAGGCCGTGCGCCAGCTGGAGAAGCAGCTCGGGGCGGAGCTCATTGATCGGTCCAAGCGTCCTTGGGAACTGACGCCAGAGGGCGCGATCTTTTTCAAGGGTTGTCAGGAGATCGTGGAGCGCTATCGCGAACTCGAGGACGCGGTTCGCCACCATCAGGACCCGTCTGCGCACCGGGTGCGGGTGGCTTCCATCTACTCCGTGGGACTCCAGCATCTGAGCCAATATGTCGATCAGTTCCAGGCACTCGTGCCAGGAGCAGCAGTAGACCTTGACTATATGCAACCCGACCAGGTGCGGATGCGGGTGCTGAGCGATCAATCGGACCTGGGGCTCCTGTCCTTTGCGGTCTCAGGACGGGACCTGACCGCAATTCCCTGGAAAGACCAGCTCATGGTGGTGGCGTACCCGCCGAGCCACCGGTTGGCCGCGCTGGCGACGTTCCAGGGTGGAATCCGGCCGAGCGAGTTGTCGGGCGAACGCTTCGTCGCGCTCGATCGGGTGCTCCCGGTCCGGCGCGAAATCGACAAGTTCCTGCGTCGCCACGAGGTCGAGGTCGAGATCACGGCCGAATTCGACAACGTCGAAACCGTGAAGCAGGCGGTGGACGAGGGGGCTGGTATCGCGATCCTGCCGGAAGCAACCCTCCGCCGGGAAGCGAAACGCGGCACGTTGGGACAGGCGCGCTTGCTCCTGGCCCCGGGCGAACCACCGCTCGTGCGACCGCTCAGCATCGTGCATCGCCGGAAGCGTCGGCTGAACCGGGCCGTCATGGAATTCATCCGGCTGCTCCTCGAGGACGCCGGTGACACCGCGGCTGAACGGGACCCGGCGTCGGTCACGGCCGACGCGGCGGGAAACGGGCGTGTGTCGGCGCCGTCCCCGAGCGACCGTCCCACCGCCGCCGTCGTCGCGGCCAGAGGAGCACACGTATGACGACGATCGCAGCGAACGGCGCACCACCGCGCACTGGACCGCCAGCCGAGACGGGGCTCTACGACCCTCGGCACGAGCACGACGCCTGCGGTGTCGGGTTTGTCGTGAATATCAAGGGTGCCCGAACCCACAAGCTCGTGCAGCAGGCATTCGAGGTCGCGCTCAACTTGCGACATCGCGGCGCGTGTGGCTGCGAGGTGAACACCGGTGACGGTGCGGGTCTCCTGATACAGATACCGGACAAGTTCTTCCGTCGGGAAACGGCGGCGCTTGGCTTCGAGTTGCCCGCGGCCGGGACCTACGGGGTCGGCATGGTCTTTCTGCCGCAGCGGGTCGATGAGCGACGACTGATTGGGGAACTCATCACGCGCACGGTTCACGAGGAAGGCCAAGTTGTTCTTGGCTGGCGAGACGTACCCACGGATTCCAGCGACCTTGGTGACACCGCTCGGCGCGGCGAACCGGTCATTCGCCAAGTCTTCCTCGGACGAGGCACGCGGCTCCACGGCGGAGAGGACGCCGCCGCGCGGTTCGAGCGGAAGCTCTACGTCATTCAGAAACGCCTGGCCCGAGGTGTCAGTGAGCTGCAAATCGAGGAAGCGGGTCTCTTCTACATCGCGAGCCTCTCGTCCCAGACCATCGTCTACAAAGGCATGCTCATCGCGGATCAGGTTGCGAAGATGTTCCCTGACCTGGTGGACCCGGACGTAGAGTCGGCGCTGGCTCTGGTGCATTAGCGTTTCAGCACGAACACCTTTCCGTCGTGGCCACTGGCGCATCCCCAT
>SXOW01000444.1 GCA_005778315.1 Acidobacteriota bacterium | reverse complement strand
GCTGACCGAATACAAGACGGAGGACGCCGACACCGTCTTCATTTCGCTGGGATCGGCGGCCGAGAATTGCGAGGCGGGCGTCGATTATCTTCGCGCGCACCGGGGCGCCAAGGTCGGCTCGATCCACGTCAACGTCCTCCGGCCGTTCCCCGCGCAAGCCATCGCCAAGGCCCTGGCAGGCAAGCGCAACGCCATCGTGCTGGAGCGGACGGATGAGCCGCTGGCCAGTGACAATCCTCTCGGCCGCGATATTCGAACCGCGCTCAACAAGGCGATGGTCATCGAAGGGCACCCGATCGAGGCGGGGTTTCCTGCGATAGCCCCCGCCGACACGCCGCGGCTCTTCAACGGGATCTACGGACTGGGGTCCCGCGACTTCCGCCCGGAGCACATCCTGGGTGCGTATGAGTACGCCACCTCAGGCCGCGCTCGAACAGATGGTCGCAAGGCGGAGGACGGGACATCGTTCTTCGTGCTGGGCGTGCCCCACCCCTATGAAGTCAAGTCGAACGAGACCCCATCGTTGCTGCCCGAGGGCGCAATCGCAGTGCGGTTCCATTCGATCGGCGGCTGGGGCGCGATCACGACCGGCAAGAACCTGGGCGCGATCATCGGCGACTTCAACGATTTTCTCTCCGCCCGGCACACCGAGCTGGATGAATTCGGTCGCCCGAAAGAGGTGATCCACGTCAGCGCCAATCCGAAGTACGGATCGGAGAAGAAAGGTGCGCCGACCTCCTATTTCCTGGTGGTCGCCCCCGAACGCATTCGGGTGAACTGCGACCTGCGGCATGTGAACGTCGTGCTGTGCTGCGACCCCAAGGCCTTCACACACTGCAATCCGCTGGACGGGATGTCGGAAGGCGGCGCGTTGATCTGGGAATCTGAAGAGACGGGCGAGGAAGCCTGGGAGCGCCTGCCGATCTGGGCTCGCACACAGATCCTGGACAAGAACATCAGGGTCTACACGCTGTCGGGGTTTGACATCGCGCGCAAGGCGACCGATCGGGCTGACCTGCAGCTCAGAATGCAGGGCAACGCGTTTCTCGGCGCCTTCTTCAAGGTGTCGCCTTTGCTCGAGGAATTCGAGATCACCACGGAGCAGTTCGAGGAAGTCGTTCGCAACCAGTACGTGAAGAAGTTCGGCAAGCTGGGCGTGGCCGTCGTCGACTCCAACATGGAGGTCATGAACCAGGGGTTCAGTCGTGTGACCGAAATCAAGGTCGGCGATATCGCGGCGGCGGATCGATCCACCCTGCGTGGTCTGCCCATGCTGCCGCTCACGCTGCCGGCGACAGAGTCGGGGGCTGGTTGCCCAACCTGTCGCTCTCACCCGCTCCCCGTGGGACAGAGCGCGCGGACCCCGGTCACGCAGGTCGGCACGTTTGACGCCGAGTTCCGTTCGAACTACGGCTACGACCAGCCCGCCTCGCCGCTGGCGGCCATGGGCGTGATGGCGGCTGGCACCGGCGATACGGCCTCGAAGTATGTCGCCCGCCGGGAAACACCGCTCTTCATCGCGGAAAACTGCACGCAGTGCATGGAGTGCATCGCCGTCTGCCCGGATACGGCGCTCCCCAACTGCTCGCAGGACGTGGACACGGTGCTGCGCACGGCCGTCAAGCATTACGTCGCAGACACGGGCGATCGGGCGAAACTGCTCGCCCACGTCCCGGAGATCGAGAAACGCACGCGAGCGCTCATGAACGACGCGGTCAACAGCAAGGCGTCCACGCCGTTCCCGAAACTGGTCCGGGAGGCGATGGCGGGATTGAACGGCTTCTCTGAAACGGCCCGCGACGAATTCCTCGCGATCGTCGACCAGACACCGGTCGCCTACAACAAGGTCAATGCGATCTTCAAAGGACCAGAAAAGAAGAGTCCCGGGAGCGGCGGGGTCTTCTCGATCTTCGTCTCTGACCTCTGCAAGGGGTGCGCCGCGTGCGTCACTGCGTGCGGTGACCATAATGCGCTGCGCATGGTCCCCGAGACCGAACAGGTCAATGCCGAGCACGAGACCGGCACGGCATTTCTCGATCTGCTGCCGGACACAGAGCAGAAATTTCTCGGGTTTTACAACGATGAACACCCGGTCGATTCGAAGACGGCGACCCTGCGCAACCACCTGATGGTCCGCCGGAACTACGACGCCCTGGTATCGGGCGACGGCGCCTGCGCCGGGTGTGGCGAGAAGAGCGTCCTGCGCTCAATCGCGTCGCTGACCGAAGCCTACATGCGGCCCCTGTACCACGCCAAAGCGGATCGGTTCGCCGAAAAGGCGACCAAACTGAGGGCGTCAGGGGTCGTGGAGCTGGCGGCGTTGGCCTTCCTACACCCGGAACAGCACGCGCTCTTCGTGCGGACGGTGGCACACACGATCATGGGATTGGGCGGCGATAGCGACAAGGATACCGACGCGCGCCTCGAGGCGCACGGCCCGCTATCGGATGAGACCATCATCGACGCGCTGGCGACCGTGCTGGAGCAGGAATCGTTCAACCACAAGTATCTGCAGGCACTCGACGGTCGGCTGGACAATGGCCAGTGCGTCATGGCGATGGCCGCCCATACCGGGTGCAATACGGTCTACGGGTCGACACCGCCGAACAATCCGCACCCCTATCCCTGGATGAATTCGCTGTTCCAGGACGGCGCCACGATCGGGTGGCTGTTTGGTGAGAGCTTCATGGTCGACCACGGGCGCCGTTCGGTCGTTCCAGAACGCCTCGCCGACGCGATCATCGACAAGCGAGGCGCGTCGATCACCCGGCAGGTCTACTACGACTACACCCATTTCAGCGACAACTTGATGACGGATGACGAAATCAAGGAGTTGCCAAAGGTGTGGATCGTCGGTGGCGACGGGGGCATGGGCGACATCGGCTATCAGAACGTGTCCAAGGTGATGCTGCAGAACCGCCCCAATGTCAAAGCGGTGATGCTGGACACGCAGGTGTACTCCAACACCGGCGGTCAGAACTCGGATTCGACCCCGATGCTCGGCGGCAGCGACATGAACTCCTTCGGCGCGGCCACGCAGGGCAAAGCGGTCGAGAAGAAGACCGTGGCCGAGACGTTTCTGGCGGGACATGGGTCTCCGTTCGTGTCGCAAATCTCAATCGCCAATGCGCCGAATTTCTATCGGGCGATCCTCGACGCGCTGGAATACCGAGGAACCGCCTTTCTGCAGTGCTTCACGACGTGCCAACCCGAGCACGGGGTCGCCGACGACATGGCGCTCGATCAGGCCCAGCGGGTTCGTGACTCACGCGGTGCACCTGAGTTTGTCTTCAACCCGACAAGGGGTGAAACCTACCAGGAGGCGCTCGACCTCAGGGGCAACCCGCATCCCGACAAGGACTGGTACACCACCAAGTTCAAGAGCACGGGTGAGAAGTATCGGTACACCGTGGCGCACTGGTGCGCGACGGAGGCCCGTTTCCGGAATCATCTCAAGCGCCTCAAAGGCGAAGACGCCACCAGCGGCCTGATCCCGCTCGAGAACATGCTGCTGCGAATTACCCAGCAGGACGTCGTGCATCGCCGCCATCTCGATCCGGAGCACCGGGCGTTCGTCCCGGACTTCGGGGTGTTCGCGAAGGTGCCGGGTCCGGACGGCGTACCGCAAGTGGTCGCGCTGTCGCGTCAGTTGGTGCTGTTCTGTGTCGAGCGCCGCAAGGCGTGGCGGCTGCTCCAGAGCAAGGGTGGGATTGTCAACGCGGAGTACAACGCCCAGCGGGCCCTGCTCGCCGCCGTGGATGCCGGGACGCTCAGTCGGGCCGAGCTGTTCACGCGTGGTCCGGAACTACTGGAAGAGCACATCGCCGGCACCGCGACAGTCGCTGTCTAGTCCCGTCCAGCGGCGTCCCGCAAGCCGCCAGACGCACTCCGGCCGGGTGGCGCGCGGCGCCATCCGGCCGCGGTCAACGCATCCGCACGGCCTGCCAGTCAGAGGTCGCGTTATTGTCCCGTCCGACGTCCCGTGCGACGCCGGTCATCGTCGTCCCGTCGACTTCTGCACGGTACGTGGTGCCCGCCACGTCGAAGGTCAGTACCGGGCCGCTCAACCGACCGTTCGCAATCTCCCTGGCCTGGCCTCCGGCACGCAGGTGACCGGTCACGACCTGAAACCGCTGTTCCAGGTGTAACTCGCTCCCCTCGTCGTCGACACGCCAGGTGCCGGCGACTTTGGCCGGTACGGTCCACATGTGGGCCGTGCAGAAACCGGGACACGGGTCGAGGACGATCGTCTGGTCCGGATCCCACCCGGGTGCGTCCGGGTCGGCATCGGTTCCACGCATGTCCCAGGTATTGGAGACAATCCGCGTGCCCACGTCGAGATTGAACAAGGTTGGCCTGAGCCGGAGTGTGAGCTCGGGCAGCAGAAACATGGTGATCACGCTAGCCGGAGAAAGGTCGAAATCGAACAGATCGGTCGTGACGAACTCGGTGGTACCGGAAACACCAGCCTCGGCCGCCGTCCGTTGAGACAACGCGACCAGACTGGGGTCGAGTTCCACGCCGATGGCCCGTGCCCCGCGTTGCGCCGCGGAGACGACCAGTCGACCATCGCCGGAACCGAGGTCGATGAGCAGATCGCCTGGCGTCACCGCCGCCATCTCCAACATCGTATCGACGAGCTCCTGCGGCGTTGGAACCCAGGGCGCATCCTGTCCTTCTTGACCTAGTGTGGGCTGGGCGACCTGGCCGGACACCAGGGCCGGACAGAGCACGATGGCCCACAGCAGCAGTGCCACCGCGGTGCCGCCGTCCCCATACACCGCGACCCCTCGTCTATTCCAAGTGTGCTCCACCATATTCCAGCCTCGCGATCCACCCGCCGCCTAATCAGGCGAAGTTGCCTGCCCCCGCGGGTGACTCGCTCCAGCGCGACTCCGCCGTCGGATAGTGATGCAATTCACAACGAATTGGTGGGGCGTGTCAACGGCTACCCCGGCAGTATGTGGCATCCGGAGCCTGATGTCGCCGGTGATGAGCGCGGGTGGCGCACGACTTTCGACGTGCGATCGCGGGCCTGAAGGCCCGCGCCACATCGACTCCGGCTGCACACCGCGGCCGGGTCGTGTTATAAGCGTGGCGATGGCTTCTAGTCCGTACACGCGACCGTCGCGAGACGCGGCGCTGAATCTGGCACAGACGTCCGACCTGCCGGGGCTGATGGAGCAGGCGGCGGTCCTGCGGAATATGGGATTCGGCCAAACGGTCAGTTACTCGCGTAAGGTCTTCATCCCACTGACCCAGCTGTGCCGGGATGTGTGCCACTACTGCACGTTCGCCCAGCCGCCGCGGCCTGGCGAACGGGCGTATCTCACACTCGACGACGCGGTGGACGTGGCTCGTCGTGGCGCCGACCACGGGTGCCGAGAGGCGCTGTTCACGCTGGGCGACCGGCCTGAGCTTCGGTACCCGCAGGCTCGGGCCGAACTGACCGACTTGGGATACCCCACGACCATCGCGTATCTCGTGGCCGTCGCCCGCGCGGTCTTCGAGACGACCGGGCTGTTGCCACACGCCAACCCCGGGGTGCTCACCCGCAGCGAACTGGAGGCCCTTCGCGAGGTGTGCCCCTCCCAAGGCCTCATGCTGGAGAGTGCGTCACCGCGCCTGCTCGAGCCGGGCCAGGTGCACCACGGGTCACCGGACAAGGACCCGGACGCCCGCCTGGCGACGATGCGGATGGCGGGCGAACTCGCCATTCCCTACACCTCCGGCATCTTGATCGGGATCGGCGAAACCCGGGAAGAGCGAATCGCCTCGCTGCTGGCGCTCCGGGATCTCCACGATGCGTATGGACACGTCCAGGAGATCATCATCCAGAATTTCCGGGCCAAGCCTCACACCCGGATGGCGGAGGCACCGGAACCCACACTGGACGACCTGTTGTGGACGATTGCCTGCGCCCGGATCATCTTTGGTCCGGACATGGCGATTCAGGCACCGCCCAATCTGTCGCCGACCACCTACGGAACGCTGATCCGGGCCGGCATCAACGACTGGGGCGGCGTGTC
>SXOW01000443.1 GCA_005778315.1 Acidobacteriota bacterium | reverse complement strand
GAAGTCTCGGTGATCGACGCGTTGGGCGCCGGGCTCGATCACATCGATATCTCGTACACGCCCCGCGTTGTCTACCGCGGCTTGCCCACCAAGTCGATCGTCGATCGCATTACCAGGAGGCCCGACGCGATCGGCGTGACGTCGATGTTCTCCCAGGAATGGCCGCATCTCGAAGAGATGATCAACGCCATTCATGCGGAATACCCTGAGGTCCCGATCATCGTCGGCGGAGAGCACGCCACCGCCGCTGGCGAATACGTCCTTCGCTCGTGTCCCGCCGTCAAGCACATCGCGATCGGTGAAGGCGAGGGGACGATCGCGGATTATGCGGAGTATCTGGACGGCAAGAGGCGCCTCGAGGACATCGCCGGTATTCAGTATCTGTCGCCGACGGGGGAGCTGGTGACGACCGCCACCCGGCAACGCTTCAAGACGCCGGACGACATCCCGTGGCCAGCGTGGCATCTATTCGACCTGGAGCCATATTTTGAGGCGGGCGAGGGCATGGGTGTGGCGCGCGGGCGCAGCATGCCGATCCTGGCCACGCGCGGTTGCCCGTATCAGTGCACCTTCTGCTCCAACCCGTTGATGTGGACCACGCGTTATGTGATGCGCTCGGTTCCCGCGGTCGTCGATGAGATCGAGTCGTATCTCCGGGAGTACCGGGCCACCAATATCGATTTCTTCGATCTGACCGCGATCGTCCAGAAAAAGTGGACCCTGGAGTTCTGCAGGGAAATCCAACGCCGAGGGCTGCAGTTCACCTGGCAGCTGCCGAGCGGGACTCGCTCCGAGGCGATGGACGCCGAGGTCCTGTACGCCATGGCCTCCTCGGGCTGCATGAACGTCACCTACGCGCCCGAAAGTGGCTCCGTCAAGGTGCTGGCGAGCATCAAGAAGAAGGTGAAGCTGCCGGCGCTGGTCTCGTCGATCGAATCCGCCATCCCGCTGGGCATCGTCGTCAAATGCAATCTGATTGTCGGCTTCCCGGACGAAACCCGATGGGACATGCTGCAGACGTTCTGGTTCGCCCTGAAGTTGGCGTGGATGGGAGTCGAGGACACGGGACTCTACGTGTTCACTCCATATCCGGGGTCGGAGCTCTATACGTCGTTGCGAGCGAAGGGCGTGATCGGCCCCATGGGCAAGGAATATTTCGAATCCATGGCCTCGTTCATGAAGCTGGTCCCTACGGTCACTTACTGCGAGCGCGTGGGCCGGTTCGAGATCAGTTTCTACCGTCTGTTCGGCATGTCCCTCTTCTATTCGATCAGCTTCCTGCGTCATCCGAGCCGCCTGGTTCGATTCGTCCGAAACTTTCGGCAGCATCGGGCGGACACGACCTTCGAAGAACGGCTCTTCGAGCGCTTCCGTCGCCATAAGCTGCAGCGGAAAACCAAGGCCATGGCGGCCGAGTCATAGGCGGGTCGCCGCCTTCGACTCCGCGTCCGTGTCACCGGCCTGAAGTTCTGCGACCCTGATCGGACCCTCCAGCCTTCCGGCACCGCCCGTTTATACTCGAAGGCTGTCACAGCATGCTGGTTCTCGGACTCACCGGTGGATTTCACAATGGGTCGTGTGATGCGGCGGCAGCGCTCATGCGCGACGGGGCGCTGCTGGCCGCCGTCGAGGAGGAGCGCGTCTCACGCGTCAAGCACTCGTTCGGCATTCCGCCAGCGCGTTGCATCAAGTCCGTACTCGATGTGGCGGGGGTCTCGCTCACCGACGTCGACGTGGTGGCGCTCTACGTCGACAGCTACCCCGATGCCGTGCGCGAGATGCGCCAGCATTTGCAGTTGTTGTTCCGGCATAGCCCCACGATCGAGACGGTCGGCCACCACAAGGCGCATGCTGCGTCGAGCTACTACGCCGCCGGATTCGACGAAGCGGCGGTGCTCAATCTCGACTGGGCCGGCGACGGCACATCGACGTCAATCTGGCAAGGGAAGGGCGGCAGACTCGAGCTGGTGGATGCCATCGCCCGGCCCAACTCGCTGGGCATCTTTTACACGGTGTTCACCCAGTTCCTGGGGTTCGACCGCGGCGACGAATACAAAGTCATGGGGCTGGCGAGCTACGGCGAACCCCGCTACGACCTCGACGCCTTTCTCGATCTCTCCGGCGACACCTACCGTCTGAACCTCGACATCCTGAACACCAGGAACCGCAGTCTGCATCAGAGCGTGGTCGGAGAGGCGCTCACGGGCTGGCGGCCGGACCTTCAGCGGGGCCGCTGGGATCCCATCACCCAGGAGCACATGGACCTCGCGGCCAGCGTGCAGAGCTATTTCGAGCGCGCCGTCATGGCGCTGGCGCGCCGGGCCCAGCGACTGACCGGTGCCCGTCGGCTGTGCATCGCCGGGGGTGGCGGCCTCAACTGCACGGCCAACGGACGTCTGGTCGCGGCGAAGATCTTTGATGACGTGTATGTGCCGCCGTTCCCCAACGACACGGGCTGCGCCTTCGGCACCGCCGCGGTGATCAGTCACGAGGCGGGATCGCGGGTCGTACCGCTCACCACCTCTCACTGGGGACCTGGTTATGACGACGACGCCATTGCGGCTGATCTCGCTCAGGTCAAGCTCGCGGCCCGCCGCGTCGATAACATCGCCGACGTGGCAGCGGACGCCATCGTCAACGGTCAACTCGTGGGCTGGTTCCAGGGGCGGATGGAGGTGGGGCCGCGGGCGCTGGGCGCCCGCTCGATCCTGGCCGATCCACGCGACAGGCAGGTCAAGAATCGCATCAACCACTACGTGAAGTTCCGCGAGGATTTCCGGCCGTTGGCGCCGTCGGTGCTCGCCAGTGAATCAGCGAGGTGGTTCGACTTTCCTGGCCAGTCGCCGTTCATGAGCTTTACCGCACCCGTGCGCGTCCCCGAGGCACTGCCCGGGATCACGCACGTGGACGGCACCGCCCGCCTGCAGACCGTGCGGGACGGCGACGGACCGTACGCCGAACTCCTGGCGGCGATGCGCGCCCGCACCGGCTACGGTTGTGTGCTCAACACCAGCTTCAACTACGCCGGCCAGCCGATCGTCTGCACCCCAAAGGAGGCCATCTACACGTTCTTTGGCACCGGGCTCGACCTGCTCGTGCTCGGCCACTTTGTGCTCGACAAGTCTGGCCACGCATGATCGATCCCGAAAGAGTAGCCGCGGCCGCCAGGGACCTCGGTCCGCGCGACGCGCAGTTTCTCGCGCGCGCCTATGCGGGCGGCACGGACAGGTATCTGTCGCGTCTTTCCGCCGTTGGCTTCATGGGCCTCGACAACGTCCTCGATGCTGGCTGTGGCTTTGGCCAGTGGAGTCTGGCGCTTGCGCGCTTATGCGGCCGGGTCACGGCGGTCGATGACGATCCGGCACGGGTCGGGGTGGCTCTCGCGCTGGCGGCAGGCACCCCCAATCTTTCGGTGCGCCATGGCTCGATCGAGGCACTCCCCTTTCCCGATGCGACCTTCGACGGTGTGTTCTGTTACAGCGTGATCTACTACACCGACGTGCGTCGCGCGCTGCGGGAGCTGTCGCGGGTGCTCAAGCCCCGGGGCGCGCTCTACGTGTGCTCGAACGGATTGGGCTGGTACGTGTACAACATCATCGCCGGCCCCAATCGTACCCAGAACTTTGATCCTCGAACCTATGGTCTGAACGCCCTGTGGACGAGCGCGCGGTATCGAGCGTTAGGGATTCCCCCGCGCCACGGGGCGTCGGTGGTGACCTCGAGGCGCTGGCTGTCGCACCTGATCCGCAGCAACGGCCTGGAGGTCCTGGGCGTCGGCCCCGAAGGCAGCATTCATGTCAACGGGACGGGAGCGCCCCAACCCTTCTTTCGCGACCGTTACTGGGGACTCGAGGGTGTGTCCGAATGGTTGGCCCGAAAGCCGTCGGCCGCATGATCGTTCTCACCTTCGACACCGACCACGTAAGGGAAGCCGACCTCGCCCGCTTCCTCAGTGAGTTCCCGCTGCCCGGACGTGGCACCTTCTTCCTGGACCGTCGCTACCCGAACATCGATTTCGGCGAGCACGAGGTCGGACTCCATCCGGTGCTCGCCGATCGGGATGACTGGAGAGCCACGTTGAGCGGCCTGCTCGCCGAGACCCCTCACGCAGGTCACGTGATCCGCCCGCACTCGTGCACCTACTCGCACATGCTCGGCGTCATGCTCGCGGAACTCGGCGTGCGCGCGATCTCGCAGACGACGCCGCTCTTCACGCGAGGACTGCGGCCTTACCGCCACCCCTGGGGCCTCTGGGAACTGCCCATCTACTACATGGACAGCATGGACATGACCTTCCCCCACAACTGGCCTGCGGTGTCACACGCTCCGTTCGACACTGACGTCATCAAGGCCTCGACCAACGACGACGCATTGTATGTGTACGATTTCCATCCAGTACACATCATGCTCAACACGCCGTCGTTCGCGCACTATCAGGCCGTCAAACCACGCGTGCTTGCCGGTGAGTCGCCGACAAACCTCGCGGCCAAAGGTCACGGTGCCCGCTGGTTCTACGAAGAGCTGATCAAGGAAATGAACCGCAGCCGCATGACATCGACCGGCTGTCGTGCCGCCATCCCTACGGCAGGATTCGGCGCGTGAGGATGACGGTCGCAAACATGTCGAGCAGGCGTGTCCGGTCCGTGATGAGCGTATCGATGTATCTGAAGAACGGAAAGCTCCATCCGGGTGCTGACAGGCGAGAGGACACACCGCCCGACAAGAGATAGGCGAAGGGCATCCCGGGCCGGCTGATTGCGATATCCCACGCTGGGAAGTCCCGGCGGAAGAGAGCCCGGTCTCGTTCGAACATGATCCACGGCAAGGCGCCGTTTGAGTCCGACAACGGCCTGTTCCCATCGAATCCCCAGGCGTCAGTATCCGGATCGAACGGTTCGTGCCGGACTATTCGCATCACCAGTGCGGCCCAGGGCGAGAACCATGGTTCGACGCAAATGACGCGGCCGCCCTCCCGTACGCACCGCTGCGCCTCGGCGATGAAGGACCGCGGCGTACCGATGTGATGGAGCACGTTGGTCATGACGATGGCGCGCAGCGATTGATCCCGGAAGGGCAACGCGGTCGCGTCGAGCACGACATCGACGCCGGGCACCGAGAAGATGTCCGAGGCAACCAGTTCGGGGTAGCGTTGCTTCAGAAAGCCCCCGCCAGAGCCGATCTCGAGTACCGCCCCTGGTCCCGGGGGAAGCGCCGCGCCAATCTGATCGTACCAGTCGGAATAGATTCGTCGTAAGAACGGCTTCTCGAGGATGATTCGCCTTCGCGCGTCGGTCGTGCGCGGGTCGTCGACGCTGAGGCCCTTCGTGAGCGGGTGCGCGAGCCACGTTGTTGGCCAGGTCATCGCCTCGACGACGCGAGTGCGCAGGCCGCCAGGATAACCAGGGCCGATTCCATCTCCCACCGATGTCGGCCCTCGACGAAGAAAATGCTCTGCACCAGGCCGACGCTCAGAACGAAGCACCCGCACAGCACCACCGCGGGCAGGTTCCCCGACTGCACGAGGCGATACGTCCCCACTGTGGCGCACCCCAACAACAACAGGTAGAACGCCAGATAGGCGTTGCGGAACCACGCCGGGTACCACGCACCGGTCTGCTCCGACCAGAACAGAAAGATCCGGAGCTTCTTTGCAAAATTGAGCACCGTGCGGCCGGGGTTCTCCGCGATGTAGGCCACCGCCGCGTCCCAGAAGATGTCCTGCTGTTCGAGCTCGCCGAGGCCGCGTGTTGCCGCCGCGAGGGCAGGAGCGGTCGTATACATCGAGGTACCGTCGGGAGCCATCGCGCCGCCGGTCGTGGCGGGATTGTTGCCGACCCACAAATTGTAAGAGCTAGTCGAAATGAATCCCATCGGCCGTTCGAGCACCACCGCATTTCTGACCAGCCACGGCGCCGGCACCAGCAAACCGATGCCGATGATCAGCGCCACGTGCGGCAACGACGTTCGCCGCGGCGTGCGCCATTGCCAGACGAGCCACGCGCAGGCGAGGAGCATGAACGCGGCGATGGTGGTGCGTGATAACAGGCCGATACCGAACAACAGACCGAGTGCGACGCTCTGGGACAGGTGAACAGACCGTCGGGCGCGGAACGTGGCCCAGAGGATGAACAGGAACATGACGGCATCGAACCAGAGCGCATGCCGGCGCAGGCTGAACAACAGCAACGCCGGGTGGAGCGTGACACCGAGAGCCGCCAGGAGACCGGCGCGCCGACCGCCCAGCTCCGATCCCAGCGAGTAGGCGAACCAGCCGGCGGGCAGGACCGCCACAGTCTGTACGAGCTGTATCGCGACGAGCGAAGAATGGCCGACCAGCCAATACACTGCCGCACAAAAGACTGGATAGACCGGCAACGTGAGGGCACGGTAGGTGGTGTTGTCGAGGAAGATGCCGTCCCCGGCGAACCCGTTCCCCGTGAGAAGGTTTTCGGCGATCACCTCGTACTCCCACGTGCGCGAGAGCAGATCGCCGCCGGCGAGCTGCGCGACCGCCCAACGGGCGAGCAGCGCGGTGACCAGGATGCCGATGAGACCAGGGTCAACGGCCTTAGGCAAATTTGAGACGCCTCGCCGCAAAGATCACCATGCGCAGGAGGAGCCACCCGTGCCGCCAGCGGTGAATGTTGGTGGAGCCGTAGGTGCGTTCGTGGTACCGGACAGGCAGGTCGACGATCTTCAACGAGAGTCTGGCCGCGCCGAACAGCAGGTCGAAGTCACCGAACGGATCGACGTCGCCGAAGT
>SXOW01000442.1 GCA_005778315.1 Acidobacteriota bacterium | reverse complement strand
CCAGTACACCCCGGACCAGTTTCGGAGCGAGCTGCGCAACCAGCTGCTGGCGGGCGAAGTGCAGGCCGGGATTGTGGCGCAAGTGCCGGATGCTGCTGGTCTCTCGGTTTTATATTTTGAGTTGTCAAAACGGAACTGTCAATGGCTCAAACCCAAAATCCTGCCCCGTCCCAAAATCGACCCTGGTCGCGCCGCGACTGGCTGCGTGTGGCGGGTGTGGGCTCGCTGACGGGCGGGGTCGCGGCGGTCTCGCAAGGCGGTCTAGGCGGGCAATCTGGTCCAGGACACGCCCTGGGTCCGGACCACCGCGGTAGCGCCATGGGCCCAGTAGGCCGCGTATCGACTGATGCATTCGACCCGACCCGTTTCTTGCGGACCTGGAACTTCTCGGACCTCCCCGCCGACGAGCGGTCGCGATTCTACCGTGAAACGGCGCGTCCGGATGGCAGCCTGCTCCGCGAGTATGAACTGTTCGCCGTTGACCGTGACATCGAGATTGCGCCGGGCGTCTTCTTTCCGGCATGGACCTACTACGGGCAGGTGCCGGGTCCCACGATCCGCGCGACGGCTGGCGACCACATCCGGATCAACTTTACGAACCAGGGGTCGCACCCGCACACCCTGCATTTTCATGGCTGGCACAGACCCGAAATGGACGGGTCGATGCCGGCCCACCAGGTATTGCCGGGCGACAGTTTTCTCTATGAGTTCGACGCCGATCCGTTCGGCCTGCACCTCTATCACTGTCACGCCAATCCGCTGAAACGGCACGTGCACAAGGGGTTGTACGGCACGTTTATTGTGGATCCCCCAGCCACGTCGCCACGTCCGCCCGCCGACGAGATGGTGATGGTGCTCAACGCCTTTGACACGAACTTCGACGCGGAGAACGAGGTGTACGCCGCCAACACGGTGGCCAGTTTCTACGTGCAGGAACCGATTCAGGTCCAGGTGGGGCAGTTGGTTCGCATGTACGTGGTGAATCTCACGGAGTTCGACCTCATCAACAGCATGCATCTCCACGCCATGTTCTTCGATGTGATTCGCACCGGTACGTCCCTGACCGCGTCTGAGTCCACCGACACCATCATGCTGTGTCAGGGGGAGCGCGCCATTCTGGAGACGACGTTCCGTTATCCGGGCGAGTTCATGTTTCACGCGCACCAGAGCGAGTTCGCCGAACTTGGCTGGATGGGCCTGTTTCGGGCGGAGGGCACCGGTGGCGCGTGATGCAGCCGTCTCGAGCGCCGAGCGGCATGAGGTGCGGGGCCTCATGGTCTGGGTCCTCGCGGCGTTGCCACTGGCGCTCCTCGGCGCCTTGCTGGGGCTGCTCCTGTGGTCCGGGCCAGCGGACGCGCTCCGAGGCGAGGGGTTCCCACCGGTCGAAGCACTGACGTTTCAGCGAGTCGAACTCGGGCCCGAGGGCATCACGGCGACGGTGCTCAACGACGGACCGGACCCCGTGACCATCGCGCAGGTGCAGGTCGACGATGCGTTCTGGGGGTTCTCGGCTGAGCCTGACACGACGCTGCCGCATCTGGGACGTACGACGTTGACCATTCCCTACCCTTGGGTGCAAGGCGATACCCACGTGGTGCGGGTCGTCACCGCCACCGGGATCACGGTCGATCACACGGTCGCCGTCGCCACGGAGACGCCACGGGCCGACGGCCGGTTCTTTGGCGTCTTTGCCCTGATCGGGCTCTACGTGGGTGTGATTCCGGTCGCGATTGGTCTGCTCTGGTTGCCCCTGCTCTCGCGGACCGGGCGGACCGGTCTCGACTTCATGCTGGCGCTGACGGTGGGCCTGCTGCTGTTTCTGTTCATCGAGGCGGGCCACGACGGGTTGGGGGCAGCCGCCCTGGCCCCCAGCTCATTCCAGGGGGTCGCGCTGTTCGTGTTTGGTGCGCTGGCTGCGTTTATCGGACTGGAGATGGTTGGGGGCTGGCTTCGTGGTCGCCGGCCGACCAGCGGGGAGCCGGCCAGCCGGGGGTGGGTCCTGGCCGTGATGGTCGCGACGGGTATCGGCTTGCACAACTTCGGGGAAGGCCTGGCGATTGGCGCCGCGTTCTCGTTGGGCGAGGCGGCACTGGGGACTGTGCTGATCGTGGGGTTCACGCTGCACAACACCACCGAGGGGTTGGCGATTGTGGCCCCACTCGCGCACGAGCGTGTGCGACTGGGGCAACTGGTTCGGCTCGGCGCCCTGGGCGGCGGACCGACCATCCTGGGTGCGTGGATCGGGGGGCTCGTCTATTCCCCCATTTGGGCCGTACTCTGTCTCGCACTCGGGGCCGGTGCGATTGCGCAGGTGATTGTTCAACTGTCCCGCCAGATGGTCGGCACAGGGTCGGTAGCCGGTTACATGGCGACCCCGACCGTGGCCAGCGGCCTCTTTGCCGGCGTGGCGGTGATGTATGTGACCGGGCTGATCGTCGGGTGAGCGGGTTTCAAACCCGATGAGGCCCGTGCGTGTTTGACGTGTGCTGAAGACTGAGGGTAGACAGATGGCGGGGATTGATCGCATTCGACGGTGGTCTGGCACGCGGGGTGCGGTGACGGCGGTGCTCGTCGCCGCGGTAGGTCTCCTGTGTCTCGTCTTGTTGCTGCCGTTGACCGCCCGGACGCAAGGGTCTGCGAGGCAGATCACCCTCGTGACCCGCAACATGGCTTTCTACCTGGAGGGCGGCACGGAGCCGAACCCCACGATACAGGTCCGCGCTGGTGAGGAGGTTCGTTTCACGGTCCTCAACCGCGACCCCGGGTTCCAGCACAATTTCTCCGTCGAGGCCTGGGGTCTCGAGACGCAATTCGTGGAAACGGAGGCGTCGACGAGCGTCCTGGTGCGCGCGCCCGCGCGTCCTGGTTCGCAACCGTATGTGTGTACCCCTCACGGTAAGATGATGCGCGGGATCATTGAGGTGGTCGCCGACTGATCAGGGCGTCTCCCGGTTCCACCGCGCCCGAGCACCGTTTTGATGGAACTCGATACGGCCAACTGGTCCGGCGAGGGTGCGTTTACCCAGATGTTGCTCGACGTGCTGGGCTCGATGCCTGAGGTGGCCGCGCTCCGGGTCGAGGACGCCTCCTCGTCCCGTTCTGACGTCGAGTACAACTTCATCAGTAACGAGCTGTTCGTGCGGTTCGGTACGCGCGCGCAACGGGTCCGTGCCAAGATGTTGGGGATTATTCCGGTCACTCGGACGGCGACCGAACCGGTGATGACCGTGACCGATCTCGAACGGGCCTTGTGCGAACGCGACGGCGTTGGACCACCCGATTACGCCGACGACGGCATGCTGCAATACCTGCGAACGGAGCGTATCGTGCCGCCGTATCAGACCCGCGGGTACAAGCTGGTCGAACTGGTCAGGATCTACAAGGCGGGTACTGAGTCACGCGAGGCGCCGGCCGATGTCTGAGATGTCCGACGTCAGTCGGCGGGTCCGCGCAGGCATTGAACGGGCCAGGCTGGACGCCGCGGATCGTCGGGTGCGGCTCGAACGCGATGGCGCCCGGGCCCGTGCCTTCCTTGAATCCACCGCCACGCCGGTCCTGCGGCAGTTTGCCTCGGTGCTCAAGGCGGAGGGGTTTCTATTCCGTCTTTCCACGCCTGCCGGCGCGGTTCGCCTCGTCTCCGAATCTCGTCACGAAGACTTCATCGACCTGGCCGTGGATGCCACCCGGGACCCGGTGACGATCGTGACGACGGTGAGTCATATTCGCGGAAAGCGCGTGGATACGGCGGAGCAGCCGTTGCGTCCCGGCGTTGAGATCGACCGACTCACGGATGAAGACGTGCTCGAGTTCCTGATCGGGACACTCCCCATCTTTGTCGCGCGCTGACCTCCTGCGCGGCGGCGACGACGGGCAGGAGGCTAGGGCAGCCGCAGCTGGACCGTCACGACCGTGCTCACCCCTCCCAGATCGAGCGTGGTCCCCGCAAACACTGGCCCGCTGAGGCGTGCGTCCTTCGCGCGGTAGCGTAATTCGCCCCCGATACTGAGCGTGGGACCGACCGGTACCCGCGCTCCGCCGAAAACGACGGGTCCCACCGCGATGCCCTGGTCGATGGCGCTTGACCGGCCGCTGAAAATGCCCGACGTCAGGACCCGCTCTTCCGTGTAGCGCCAGAAGTGAATCGCCACGCCTCCGCCCAAGTAGGGTTGGACGAGGCCAGTGCGTCTCAGGGGAAAGACGCGGGCGGTGATCGGCACGGAGATCGTGCGCACCGTCATGTCCAACGCGAGGCTGTTGCCGTTGGTCGGCGTCGGGTCGGTGCCCGCCACGCTCTTCTGGTAGACCTCGAATCCAGCGCCAGCTTCCACGTATTCGCCGAAGACCAGCATCCAGTCGCCGCCCACGGCCACGTTGTTGAAATCGCCTATGTCGAAGGTCTGAAATTCGGTGTTCGCCCGCAGCACATCCTCGGCCGACCGACTGCTGTCCGGGGCCACCCTGAACGGCCCAACGCTCACCCCGATCACCTGCTGCGCGTCAGCCCGGACTGCCACCGCGAGGACGCTGGCCACCAGAAAAAGGCCCCAGCAGCCGAACCGGGCCCTGCGTCGCGGGTGCGAGATACGCATCATTCAGATCACCTTCGCCTGTGCAAGCGCGGCGATACCGGCCGCGTCGTAGCCCAGTTCTCCGAGTATGGCTGCGTTGTGTTGACCCAGGACCGGGGGTGGCGTGCGGACCCCGCCCGGCGTGCTGCCCATCTTGACGGGTACGCCCATCACGTTGATCGCCCCCGCTGTGGGATGCGCCATCGGGATCACCATCATCCGTTCGGTGAGTTGGGGATCCTCAAGTACCTCGATCAGATCCCGGACAGCCCCGCACGGCACGCCGGCGGTCTTCAGGGCCTCGAGCCAGGCTCCTCTGGAGCGCGTTCGGAGGCGCTCCGCCAGCAATGGCCGGAGGGCATCCTGGTTCTCGACGCGAGCCTTGTTGGTGGCGAAGCGAGCCTCCTTGGCCAGGGCCGGGGCCTCAAGCACTGCGCAGAATTTGACGAAGAGCGTGTCGTTGCCGCACGCGACGACGACGTCGCCATCTGAGGCGGTGAAGGTCTCGTAGGGAACGATGGTCGGGTGTCGGTTTCCCAACCGCGGCGGGGCCTGGCCGGTCGCGAAGCAGATACCCGCCTGATACGTGAGTAGCGCGGCGACAGAGTCGAGCATGCCGACATCGATGAACTGGCCCCGACCCATGCGCTCGCGTGCGAGGAGTCCCATCGCGACCCCGTAGGCGGCAAACATCCCGGACACGATGTCCGCGATGGCGACGCCCAGCCGATACGGGGTGCCGCCTCCTGGGCCCGTGATGCTCATCAACCCGCCCTCGCCCTGCATCACCGCGTCATACCCGGGTTCAGAGCTTCGTGGTCCGGTCTGGCCGAAGCCGGAGATGGCGCAATACACCAGCCGGGGGTGGAGCGCCGATACCGCGTCGTAGCCCAGTCCCTGCCGCTCGAGGGTGCCTGGCCGGAAGTTCTCGACCAGCACGTCGGAGCCGGCAATGAGCTTGTCGAGTACCTGCCGGCCCTCGGGCTGCTTGAAGTCGAGGGTCAGGCTCTCTTTGTTGCGGTTGACACTGAGAAAGTACGAGCTTTCGCCGTTCTGGAACGGCGGCCCCCAGCCACGGGTGTCGTCGCCCTTGCCTGGTTGCTCCAGCTTGATGACCCGGGCTCCCATGTCCGCGAGCATCATGGTGCAGTACGGGCCAGACAGGACGCGGGTCATGTCCAGCACCGTGAGCCCGGAGAGCGGGCCGTTGGTCGCGGTGGTGGAGGTTGTGGGCGTGGGGCTGCTCTCGTTCATCACTCTCTATCTCCGTCTCTATCTCCGTCAGCGAGGTGCTGATGTGTGTCGTGCCGGTGGTCAGGTCTGGGACGCCAGCGCGCGCCCGAGTCGGTCGAGGCCTTGGCTCAGCGGTTCTGACTCGCCGCCGATGCCCAAGCGCACATGGTAATCCAGGCCGAAATGGGACCCGGGCACGACCAGCACGTCGTGGTCGCTGCGCAGTGTTTCGGCCAGCGCAGCCGAGCCCCGCGTTCCCGTATAGCGTACCAGCGTCACACCGCCGGCTTCCGGCGGCACGTAGTGCACGCCAGGCTGGGTGGACGCCCACGCGGCGACGATGTCCTGATTCCGATTGAGGATCCGGCGCGTGCGTGCCAGCAGGAGACCCCGGCGCACCGGGTCCAACGCCGCCTGTGCGAGGCGGTCGCCCAGGGCGCTCGGCGCAATCGACATATAGTCCCGCCGAGCCCACAGGTCGTCGACAATGGCCGATGGCCCCGCGATCCAGCCGATGCGGAGTCCAGGCAGTCCATAGGCCTTGGACAGCCCCGCCGTGATCAGCACCCGATCGTAGCGGCCCCACGTTGACGGCGTCGCTCGTCCATCCAGTTCGGCCCCTCGGTAGATTTCGTCAGCCAGCAGCCAGCAGCCATGGTGCGCGGCAATGTCGCACAGGCCGGTGACGTCGGTCTCCCGCAGGCGGGCGCCGGTCGGATTGTTGGGGTTGCAGACGACGATGAGCCGGGTGCGGTCAGTGACCGACGCTCGGACCTCGTCCAGGTCGAGGGTCCAACCGGTGGACTCCGCCCGCAACCACACTTCCCGCACGCGGGCCCCGAAGGCTCGGGCCAGTCCCGGGATCTGCATGTAGTTCGGCTGGATGCTGACGACCTCGTCACCCGCCTCGATCAACCGCCAGCACGCGACGAAGTTGGCTTCCGACCCCCCGTTGGTGACCAGAATGTCATCCCGTGTGGCTCCGTGGTACAGCGTCGCAAGTCGGTCGCGCAGTTCGATGGTGCCGTTCGTCTGCGAGTACTCGAGACGTTGGTCCAGCAGTGGCTCCAGGTCATCCGCTCCCAGCACGTCGCGCATCCGCAGCGGGTGCACGCCGCTCTCCGACAGATTGATGCCGACCGTGTGTTCGTGGACGGACTGCCAGCGCTCCAGCGCGAAGGGTTCGAACGGCATGGTCATGCCCAAAGAGACGTCCTCGGCGCGCCGTCGCTCAGTCCTGGTCCGTATCGTCCGCGGTTGACGGGGTGTCGAGGTCGCCGAACAGGTCGGCCATTTCAGGTGCCTGCAATGGGCGCGGCCGGCGCTCGACCGGGGGGACTTCCGGAATCGGCTCTGCCGCGCTGATCCCCAGTTCCTTGAACCGACGCGCGGTTACCAGGACCCGCGACTCGACGGCGCCGACGGTCTTGTTGTAGGCGTCTACCGTCCGAGTCACGCCACGTCCCAGTTCAT
>SXOW01000046.1 GCA_005778315.1 Acidobacteriota bacterium | reverse complement strand
CTGGGTCGCCTTTGGACCGTGGCGCGTGAGGCCGATGTCGTGCTGGCCGGCCTGGCGCCCGGCGTGCTCATCGAGCGGCGGCGTATTCAAGGCTACGACGTGTCGGTGCAGCAGGCGGTCTATCACGTTGTCGAGCATCTGGCGGAGCACACCGGGCAGATCATCTGGGCCACCAAGGGACTAACCGGGGAAGACCTGAATTTTTACGCTCACCTGCACCAGGCAGAGGGCCCAGGGTCGCGCGATCCCTAGCAATGGCTTGCGCCACGTCAGCTGGGGGCGGCCTCGGTTGCAGCGCAGACGCGAGCCAGCACTACGACCGGTCGTCCTGAACAAAGGGGGATCTCGTCGGATGGATCTGGAAAGTGGATCCGCGGTCCCTGGTGTAAGGTTGCGTGGCAGTGTCTGACGATTCCCGTCACGACAGTTCCGGAACGGCGGTGCGCACCCCGGCCCGCTTGTTTCGAGCCACTGGGCTGGTCGCGCTGCTGTTTCTCGGCGGGACCGTCGGGTACCGGTTTGTCGAGGGCGCGGACTGGTGGGAGGCGTTCTACATGACCGTCATCACCATCACCACCGTCGGATTCGGTGAGGTGTTTCCTCTGTCCATGCCCGGCCAGGTCCTGACGGTGGTGCTGCTGATTTCCGGGCTCGGCATTTTCTTCTTCCTCGCGTCCGAGATCGGTCGTTCGGTCATGGAGGGCGAGCTGCGTCACTATCTGGGGCGCGTACGGAGGTCTCGCATGATGGAACGCATGACCGGCCACGACATCGTGTGCGGCTACGGGCGGATGGGTCGGGCCGTCGTCGACGAGTTGCAGCGTACCGGTCGTCAGGTGGTGGTTGTAGACAGCCGGGCGGACCGGGTGCGGGGACTCGCCGAGCGTGGTGTGGCCGCCGTGGCTGGCGATGCCACCCTGGAGGCGACGTTGCGCGAAGCGGGCGTGCGCCAGGCACGCGCGCTGGTGTCATGCGTGAATGACGATGCGCACAACGTCTACACCGTGCTGACCGCGCGCTCGCTCAATCCCAAGTTGCTCATTGTCGGTCGGGCGACCGAGGACGGCGCTGAGCGTCGCATCCGCCAGGCGGGAGCCGACTGCGTGGTCAATCCCTATCACCTGGGTGGCACACGGCTCGCGCATCTGGTGGTGAAGCCGGCCATCATCAGTTTCTTCGACGCCACGACCGCCGAGGCATCACAGCAGCTCGACCAGACGGCCTTGAGACCGGACGCCCCGGTGGTCGGGCGGTCCGTCGCCGACGCGAAGATTAGAAAGCACTGGGGGTTGACCGTGGTGGCGGTGCAGCGGGGAGGCGACGTGGTGGCCAGCCCACCCGACGACTATCACCTGCAGGCGGGCGACGTGCTCGTCGTGTTCGGTGAGCGCCAACAGATCGCCGCGTTCGATCGCGACTGCGGCTGAGGGTTCGCCGCCGCCCATCATGGGTGCGAGGTCAGCCTTCTCGACCCACCCCTCCGCTCATCCGCCTGCACGGGCTTGCTACGCCGGTGTGTTGAGGCGGAGACTAGTCTCGAGTCGTTCCAGTCGATGTCGTGCGCATCGGCGCGGTGGCGCCCAGTCTTGTCACGAGGACCAATCCCTATGACCCGATTCCGTTTTCGTCCGGCCGCAGCACTGCTGGTCGTCTTGCTGTGGCCGGCAACGCCCGTCGTTGGGCAAACGGCCGAGCCGATCTTTCCGTTTCCCGTGAGTGTGTTTGAGTTGCCCAACGGCCTGACGGTCGTCGGCGTCGACTACGACAGTCCGGGGATCGTGGCCTACTACACGGTGGTCCGCACCGGCTCACGGAACGAAGTGGAGCCCGGGTTCTCCGGGTATGCGCATTTCTTCGAGCACATGATGTTTCGCGGCACGGACCGCTATCCGACCGCCGCCTACAACGAGGCGATCAAGCGGTTGGGCGCCGATTCGAATGCCTTCACGACGGACGATTGGACGGCGTATCACACGGTGGCCAGCGCCGACGCGCTGGAGACCATCATCGATCTGGAGTCCGACCGGTTCTTGAATTTGAGCTATTCCGAGGCCGACTACCGGACCGAAGCCGGGGCCATTCTTGGCGAATACAATCTGAACTTCTCGAATCCGATCTCGCTGTTGCGAGAGCGGCTGTACGGACTGGCCTTTACCCATCACCCGTACGGGCACACCACGATCGGGCTGCTCGACGACATCAAGGCGATGCCCGAGCACTACGACTACAGCGTCGAGTTTTACGACCGGTACTACCGCCCCAACAACTGCTTCGTGGTCGTGGTCGGGGATTTCGACCAGGCTGAGCTGGAGCGGTTGGTGACCCAGTACTACGGGTCGTGGGAACCGGGCACCTTCGAGCCGAGCATTCCGGTCGAGCCGGTCCAGGGCGCGCCGCGGACCGCGGAGGTCACCTGGCCGAACGCGACCTTGCCGTTGATGATGCTGGGGTATCACGTCCCGGCGTTTTCGGCTGTGGAGATCGACATGCCGGCGCTGGACGTGCTGTCACAATTGCTGTTCTCGCAGAACGCGCCATTGTTTCAGCAGTTGTATCTGCGAGACCAACTCGTGGATGTGTTGTCTGGCGGGGCAGTCGACCATCGAGACCCGCCCGTGTTCGAGATTCTGGTACGAGTGACCAAACCGGACCGCGTGGCTGATGTGCGGGAGGCGATTCTCGCGGAGATCGAGCGCATGGCACGCGAACTGGTCGACGCCGATGTCCTGGCGGACACGAAGTCGGCGATGCGCTATTCGTTTGCACGAGGCTTGGACAGCCCGGGACCGATCGCCGAGACGCTGGCGCACTATCTGCAGCTCACCGGTGACCCGGAGACCGTCAATCGAGTCTACGCCCTCTACGACGCCGTGACCGCCGAGGACGTGCGACGCGTGGCCAGCCAGTACCTGACCGAGTCGAATCGCACGCTGGTCACGTTGACCGAGGAGGGGCAATGAAACCCTTCGTAGCCACCGGTCTCGTCGGCGTGGCGTGCGCCGCCATGATCGCGTGCGGCGGCGCCGAGCCGTCAGCCCAGACCAGCGGCGGGGTGGGGCTGCGGACCCCCAACTCCCCGCTGGTCACGCTCCGTGTGATGGTGAAGACCGGCTCGATCGACGATCCGGCTGGTCTCAATGGCCTGAATGCCTTGACCGCGATGATGATTGGTCAGGGTGGGACCACCGCCCTGAGCTACCAAGAACTGACGACCGCCCTCTACCCCTGGGCGGCTTCGATCAGCGCGCACTACGACAAAGAGGTCACGACCATCGTCGGGGAGGTGCATCGCGACCACCTCGAACCCTTCTACGCGATCTTCCGGGACCTCATCGTGCAGCCGCGGTTCGATGCGGGCGACTTCGAGCGGAACCGGGATTTCCTCACCAACGCCATCGTGACGACCCTCCGCGGCAACGACGACGAGGAACTGGGCAAGCAGGCCCTCAATGCGCTGCTCTACGCCGGGCATCCCTACGAGGCGACGGAAATGGGCACGGAGCAGGGGCTGGCGTCGATCACCCTGGACGACGTGCGGGCGTTCCACGCCGCTCACTACACCCGGGATAACCTGCTGATTGGCGTGGCGGGGGGGTACACCGACGGGTTTCTCGAGCGGGTCGAGACCGACTTGGCCGCCGGTCTCCCCGCTGGCGACGCGCTGCGGGGAGACCTGCCGGCGCCACGGGCGTTGGAGGGGCGTGAGCTGCTGATCGTCGAGAAAGACGCGATCGCCACAGCCATCTCTCTGGGGTTTCCGATCGACGTGACGCGAGCCGACGACGACTTCTATCCGTTGATGGTGGCGAACTCCTATTTCGGCGAGCATCGCACGTTCAACGGTCTGCTGATGAATCAGATGCGCGGCCTGCGCGGGTTGAACTACGGTGACTACGCGTACATCGAGCG
>SXOW01000441.1 GCA_005778315.1 Acidobacteriota bacterium | reverse complement strand
CCTTGCCCGTGCCGGATTCACCGCGGATGAGCACCGTGGTGTTGGCGCCGGCCACCTGGCTGACTTGGGCGTAGACCTCGCGCATCGGCCGACTGGTGCCCACGACGTTGGCGAAATCGTATCGCTGCTTCAGCTCGTCCCGTAGATGGACGTTCTCCTCCACCAGTCGACGGCGTTCCGCGTCCACCAGGTGATTGACCCGTATGGCTTGCGCGATCATGGTGGCGACCACGTTGAGGAAGCGGACATAGCCCTGATAGTCCCGCCCGGTCTCGAACGGCAAGTCGACACTGATGGCGCCGACTGACTCCTTGCTGGTCTTGATCGGCACGCAGATGAAGCTCATGTCCTTGCGGTCCAGGTTCTTGCGTCGCGCCCGGTTCAGGAACATCGGTTCCTGGCTGGCGCGCGGCACGATCACCGGCTTGCCGCTCTCGACGACCCGGCCGGTCACGCCTTCGCCCACCTTGTACCGGGCCGACCGACCCTCGGGTGTCAATCCTTCTGCGGCTTCGACGTGCAACAGCCCGGTGTCCGAGTTCAGCAGCGTGATGGAGCCACAGACCACGCTGTCGCGGCGGTTGATCAACTGCAGCACACGTTGGAGTGAGGCCCGCAAGCTGGACCCACCCGCCAGGGCCTCGTTGACCTCAGACAATGTGTCCAGGCGAGCGGCGTCTTGGGAGAGTGCGCGTTGGGGGGCCACAAAATTGTCGTCGCAAGGCGAACCACACGACGTTTGTGGTTCGGTGCCGGTGCTCTCACCGGCTGGTGAAGATCTAGGTGCGCTCGACCGGGGTTGAATCCCTTCGACCTGTGTTGTTCACCGGTAGCATACTGCCTGGTGGTCAGGGGAGCGTCATGGGTAATCGTGTTTCGCCCATCAGATACTGGTCCACTCCGGCGGCGGCACTACGCCCCTCCGCGATGGCCCACACGATCAGCGATTGCCCACGCTGCATATCCCCGGCCGTGAAGACACCTTCAACGTTGGTCATCCAGGTCTTGTCTCGCGATACGTTGCCGCGGTCCGTGAGCGCGACGCCGAGCTGTTCGAGCAGGCCTTCGCGTTTCGGGCCTGTGAAGCCCATCGCCAGGAGCACCAGGTCCACCTCGAGTTCAAATTGGCTGTCTGGGACAGGTGTGAACGACGGGCGCCCGTTTTCAGCCGTCATCTCAACGTGGCTCGCGTGCAGCCTGGTGACGCGCCCTGAGGCGTCGCCGCTGAATCGTTCAGTGGCCACGGAATAGACACGGTCCCCACCCTCTTCATGCGCGCTCGTCACACGGAAGATCTGGGGCCACAGCGGCCACGGGTTGGTCTCGGCGCGGCGTTCGGGAGGGCGTGGCAACAACTCAAACTGGTGCACCGATTTGGCCCCCTGCCGGTGCGCCGTCCCCAGGCAATCGGCTCCGGTGTCGCCACCGCCGATGATGACGACCCGCTTGCCGGCGGCGCTGATGAAATCGGCGTCGTCGACCGTATCACCCTCGGATCGCCGGTTTTGAAGTGTCAGATACTCCATCGCAAAATGGATGCCGCCTAGCTCCCGTCCCGGGACCCGCAGGTCGCGCGGGACCCCGGCACCGCCCGCGAGGAGCACGGCGTCGAAATCACGGCGGACCTTATCGGCGGGGATGGTCACGCCGACATCCGTATTGACCTGGAACGTGATGCCCCCGGCTTCGAGAATCTCCAGACGGCGGTTCAGGAACCTCTTCTCCATCTTGAATTCCGGAATGCCGTAGCGGAGCAAACCACCGATCCGGTCAGACCGCTCAAACACGGTGACCTCGTGACCGGCGCGATTGAGCTGGTCGGCCGCGGCCAGTCCGGAGGGCCCCGACCCAATCACGGCCACGGTCTTGCCGGTGCGAGCGTCGGGCGGCTGAGGACGGATCCAGCCTTCCTCGAAGGCCCGCTCTACGATAGACAGCTCGATCGACTTGATCGTCACCGCGTCGCGATTGATCGCGAGCACACACGAACCCTCGCACGGGGCGGGGCACAACCGGCCGGTCCACTCCGGAAAGTTGTTGGTTTTGTGGAGTCGATCGATGGCCGGTTGCCACTTGTCCCGGTAGACGAGGTCGTTCCAGTCAGGAATCAGATTGCCGAGTGGGCACGCCTCATGACAGAACGGGATGCCACAGTCCATGCACCGGGCGCCCTGCGCGCGCAGATCCTCCGTGCGGTACGGGAGGTAGACCTCTTGCCAGTCCTGGAGGCGCTCCTCGACCGGACGGGACGGTGGCTTCTGCCGGTCGATTTCGATGAATCCCTTCCACTTGCCCATATCTTCTTGCTCGACGTTGCCGATACCGCGGGAGGTCACACGCGTGGCGGCGGGTGCGCTCCGGCCGCTATGACGCGGTCGTGCCCACCAACTCAGCGAATCCCGGCTCTCGGGACTCGGCTCGGGCTTTCGCCTCAGCCAGGAGCACACGCTTGTAGTCACGTGACATGACTCTGACGAAGGCCGGACGCAGCGCGTCCCATCGGTCCAGGACCCGCCGACCTGTGGCGCTCTCGGTGTACTCGACGTGCCGAGCGACCAGCCGGCGTATCGTGTCGGCATCGTCGTCGTCGAGCGTCTCCAGATCGACCAGCTCTTTGTTGCACCGTGCCGCGAACCGCCCATGCTCGTCGAGGACGTAGGCGATACCGCCGCTCATCCCGGCCGCAAAGTTGCGCCCAGTTGGTCCCAGCACGACGACACGCCCACCGGTCATGTACTCGCATCCGTGGTCGCCGACGCCTTCGAAGACCGCGGAGGCACCACTATTGCGGACCGCAAACCGCTCGCCGGCCAGTCCGCGGACGAACGCCTCGCCCCCGGTCGCTCCATACAACGCCACATTGCCGATAATGGTGTTCTCTTCCGCCACGAACGTTGATGCGCGGGGAGGGAACACCGCCAGCCGCCCGCCAGACAGCCCTTTGCCGAAATAGTCGTTGGCGTCACCCTCGATCGTCAGGGTCATTCCCTGGGGGACGAAGGCTGCGAAGCTTTGTCCCGCGGAGCCGGTGAATCGAATCTGAATGGCGCCGTCCGGCAGGCCCTCGGCACCCCAGCGGCGGGTGATGGCCGAGCCCAGCATGGTCCCGACGGTCCGGTTGCCGTTCCGGATCGGCATGCTGAACGACACGGGCGAGCGCTCCTCAATGGCGGTGGCACAGCGCTCGAGGAGCGTCACGTCCAGGGCCCGGTCCAGTCCGTGGTCCTGGGTTGTGGTCGCACGCCGACCGACCGTGTCCGGGACATCAGGGTTGCTGAGAATCTGCGACAGATCGAGGCCCTTGGCCTTCCAGTGGTCTACCGCGTTCCCGGTGTTCAGTCGGTCGACCCGGCCGACCATCTCATTCATCGTGCGGAAGCCCAGGCTCGCCATCAGCTCGCGGACCTCTTCGGCGACAAACCGGAAGTAGTGCTCGATGAATTCGGGACGACCGCTGAATTGCTTGCGCAGTTCGGGGTTCTGGGTGGCCACCCCAACCGGACACGTGTCCAGATGGCATACGCGCATCATGATGCATCCGGAGACGACCAGCGGGGCCGTCGCGAACCCGAACTCTTCAGCTCCCAGCAGGGCGGCGATGACCACGTCCCGCCCGGTTTTCATCTGGCCATCCGCCTGCACCACAATGCGGTCGCGCAACCGGTTCATGACGAGGACCTGTTGGGTTTCGGCCAGTCCGAGTTCCCATGGGACACCGGCGTGCTTGAGGCTTGTGAGCGGCGACGCGCCGGTTCCGCCGT
>SXOW01000440.1 GCA_005778315.1 Acidobacteriota bacterium | reverse complement strand
GACGCTGCCGCGATTCTCCCCGACGAGCAGGTGTCGCGATTGGCTCGCCTGGTCATGCGCGTGCACTGGGCGCTTGGCGACGGACAAGATCCGCAGGATGTCGAGTGGGCCTTCGATGGGACGGCGTTCTGGTTGCTGCAAGCGCGGCCCGTCACTCGTTTGCCCCGGTGGACGTTTCCCGGCGTGCCGGCAGGGCCCACAGTGTGGTCGAACGCCAACGTGGGCGACTCATTCCCCCATCCCCTGACGACCCTGACCTGGTCGGTCCTGACGTCTGCGGTGCAATCGGTCGTCTATGCCTCGCTCGAGGCGGTGGATTATCCGATTCCGGACGGCATGGAAGTCATGCGGTGCTTCGGCGGACGCCCCTACTTCGACCTCGACAGTTTGCAGTGGGGCCTGTACGACGCGCTCGGGGTGTCGGCGGCCCAGACCAACCGGGGTATGGGCGGTTTTCAGGGGGAGATCACGGTGCCATCCGGCAATCCCATCCGTGGCCGAGCCGGTCTCGCGCGCACGCGTCGGCGTCTGCGGTTGCTCCGTCGGTTCCGGCGGCTCGCCAAAGAGGCGCCGGGCGACATTGAGAAGATGATCGACCGTGCGCGCGCATTGCGTGGCCGCGACCTCAGCCCCCTGAGCGATGCGGCGCTGCGGGAAGAACTCCGCCAGATTCAGGATGCTGTCGTGCGGTTCCAGCCGACCCTCCAGTTGGCGGCCGCCTACTACGGGGGCTGGATGGCGACAGCCAGTGACCTGCTGGAGTGGGCCACCGGCGACCGCGCAGAGTCGCTGGTGAGCCGGATGCTGGCGGCGTCGGGCGACGTGGCCAGCGCCGAACAGGGCTACGGCCTGTACGATTTGGCCCGGTTGGCCGAGCGGGAGCCGGACGCCGTTCGGGCCCTGGCCGCGGCCGACCCGTTCACCTGGCGAGCGCTGGACGCGGCGTCGCCGTTTCGTTCAGCGATGGAACAGTATCTGTACCGGTATGGTCATCGGGCCGTGTTCGAGATGGAGTTCGCGAGCACACGCTGGCACGAGGATCCGACCTATCTGATTCGTCAGATCCAGTTCCATCTGGACCATCCGGACATCCCGGACCCCCGCGCTCGGGCTGAGGCGGTCCGTGCGCGTGCGCAGGCCGATCTGCAGCACGTGCCCTGGTATGTCCGCCCACTGGTCCGCCGGTTGCTGAACCGATCGCGATCCGGAGCGGGCCTGCGAGAGAACGCGAAGTCGGCGACGGCGGCCGGGGTGGCCATGGTGCACCAGGTTGGACGTGAGCTGGGACGCAGGTTCGTCGAGCGCGGGACTTTGGCGGCTCCAGACGATATCTTTCACTTGAGCCTCCATGAGATCGAGGCCTGCTTCGACGGAGTCTGGGACGGGGGCGACGCCGCCAGTCTGGTCGCGGACCGGCGCGCACGACGGCTCCAGCAGGTTCCCCAGAAACTTCCCGGCGTGATCGTGGGAGCAGCCGTCCCAGTGGCCGCGGCTGGGCGCGACGTGGCCCCCGGAGCATCCATAGACGGCCGCGTTCGCACAGGCTTGGCCGCTGCACCCGGGGCCGCGGTGGGGGCCGCCTGCGTTTTGTCGTCGCCGCACGAGGCGGACCGGATGAAGCGCGGCGACGTGCTGGTCGCGCCGTCCACGGACCCTGGGTGGACACCGCTCTTTCTTCGCGCATCGGCCATCGTGATGGAGACGGGGGGCTACCTCTCCCACGGTGCGGTCGTGGCCCGGGAGTTTGGCATTCCGGCGGTGGTCAATGTTCGCGACGTCATGGCACAGATTCGAGACGGGGACCAGCTGCGGGTTGACGGTGACCGCGGCGTGGTGACCCACCTCCCCCCGAGTTGACGCCTGCGGGCAACACGTCAGTATGGAGTACGAAGATGCGTAACGTAATGACCTCGGTGTGCGTCTTCACCGGGTCGAGTCCGGGCGCCCTCGATGCGTATGCCGACGCCGCTCGTGGTCTGGCTCGGGCGCTGGTAGCGCGGCAGCAGACGCTGGTCTATGGCGGGGCAACGGTCGGCCTGATGGGTGTCCTCGCCGACACCGTGCTCCACGAGGGCGGCAAGGTGATCGGTGTCATTCCGGCGCACCTGGAAGCCAAGGAAGTGGCGCACCAGGGGCTCACCGAGCTGCGGGTGGTCGATTCGATGCACGAACGCAAGTCCGTGATGGCGGACCTGTCTGACGGTGTGATCGCGTTGCCCGGTGGCTTGGGCACCCTCGAAGAGCTGTTCGAGATGCTGACCTGGGCGCAGCTCGGACTCCATCGGAAACCGTGCGGCGTGCTGAACGTGGCCGGGTACTTCGATAGACTGCTGGCGTTTCTGGACCACGCCGTCGCCCAGCGGTTCATGTCCGAGCCACACCGCGGCTTGCTGCTCGCAGACGATTGCCCGGCCGCGCTGCTCGATCGGATGGACTCCTACGAGGCGGTCGAGACCGGGAAGTGGTTGGATCGGGACATCGCGTAGCGGAGGTCGCCGGTGCCGTCGTTCTTTGGTTGCGGGGCTGGGTCGCGTATGCTGCGGCTCGATGGGCGCAGCTGGGAGATGCGACGCGTGACGAACGGGCGAGGCCGTGCACTGCGTGTCGCGGCGGCGTGCAACGCGATCCTGCTCGGCAGCGCGTTGGCACCGGCTCAGACTGTCCGTGTCGAACGGCTGTTGGACCGTCCTCTTGTGGGACCAGACCTTCACCCCAGCCTTGGCGTCAACATTCAGGGCCCCTCCCTGATCAGGGTTCCCGATTGGGTCGAGAATCCATTGGGTGCGTACTACCTCTATTTCGCGGATCACAAGGGTCGCCATATCCGACTGGCGTATGCCGATGATCTGCTCGGCCCATGGCAAGTTCATGCACCCGGGAGCCTGCAGATCGAGGACACCAAGTTCCTGACCGCACCGCCCGCGATCTCTGACGAGGAGGTCGAGCGGATGACTGCCGAGCGCCTGCGCAGCGGGGAGGCCGCGCTGTCCCACGACGTGCGCACGGAGGCGACCACGCCGCATATCGCGTCGCCCGACGTGCACGTCGATCACGAGCAGCGACGTATCGTGATGTATTTCCACGGGCTCGACGGCGTGAGCCGCCAGGTGTCTCGCGTGGCGACCTCCAGCGACGGCATCAACTTTGTCGCTCGGCCTGAGCGCCTGGGGCGGACCTACATGCGGGTGTTCCGTCACGATGGCTACACCTACGCCCTCGCCATGCCGGGTCAGTTCTATCGATCCCGGGACCCGCTTGGTGGGTTCGAAGAGGGACCCCGGTTGTTCAATCCCCTGATGCGTCACAGCGCCCTGCTCAAGCGGGGGAACACCCTCATGGTGTTCTGGACTCAGGTGGGCGACGTGCCGGAACACATCAAGCTCAGCACGATCGACCTGTCGGGCGACTGGATGGAATGGACCGAGACCCCGGGCGTTGAAGTGCTACGCCCCGAGCACGACTGGGAGGGGGCCGACGCCCCACTCGAGCCGTCCGTGCGAAGTACCGCGTATGGCCATGTCAACCAGCTTCGCGACCCGGCGATTTACGAGGACACCGACAGCGGGCGGGTGTTTCTGGCCTATGCGGTCGCCGGAGAGAGCGGCATTGCGATCGCCGAGGTACACCTCGACTAGAGGAAGACGGGGCGCGCATCGTCGCGCGGGAGCCGATCCCGCACTTTGTCGACCTCGATCCCGACCGACGAGACCAGGGGCGGACAGCCAGCCGAGCAGATTCGCGCTCCACCTCATTCGAAATACAGCTATCATCACGGGATGATCACTTCCTGTTCGGGCCTTCCATGAGGCCCGCCACCGGCAACGGCGTCGCCAACCCCCTTC
>SXOW01000439.1 GCA_005778315.1 Acidobacteriota bacterium | reverse complement strand
CCAGACGGGAAAGATCAAGAACTTCCCGATCGTCTTGATGGGGACCAGTTACTGGCGCCGACTCCTCCACCTCATCCACCGGATGGAACGGGAGGGGACGATCAGCGCGAAAGACCTGAGTCTGTGGCTGACGACCGACGACCTCGACGAGGCGATGGAGCACATTCGCGCGCACACGGTCGACCGTTTCGGGTTGTTGAAGCGCCCAGCACCGAAGCCGTCGCGGGTCCTCGGCGAGCGACGGGTCGCGCCTCGGGCAACGCCGCGGTAGGCCCCGACTCAGCGCAGATCAAAGCGCCGGACGGTCACGCTCGGCGCGGAGCCGCCAGCGCCCAGCCCGACGTCGCCCTCGACCTCAACCAGATTCTGGCCGGCGGTGGTCGCAAGTTCAGCGACGTGATCTCCAGCCAGAGCCAGCACGAGCGCATCCGGCAAGCCGAGCGCCACCGCGCCATTCACCTCAACGACCCGACCCACGGCCGTCAACGCGAGCGTCTCCGGTGTGAACCCGGCATTGCGCACGACGTCCCAGACCTCCTGCAAGCCGACGCTCGTACCGGGCTCCAGCCCGACGACCACCCGACTCTCATCGACCTGAATCTCTACCCGATTCACATGTTCGAGGCGGGACAATCGTCGCTCCAACCCCTGTGCGCAGGAGGGACAGCTCAGTTCGACCGAGATCACGATCTCGACCATACCCGGCTCGCGCCCCGATTGGTGGGACGCCCCTACGACGCCTGTGCCCAGGGCCCACAATCCGACCAGCAGCGCCCCGGCCAGCGTGCCCGCACGTGTCGACACAGGTTACCCCCACGCCTTGCCGAGGGGGTCAGGTACCCCCCGACCGAGATCTGCCGGCGCCACGAATGCCTCACTTTGCACGTGCACCCGTCAGTAAAAAATCGTAAATCGGCCCTCGCCGTCAACTAGCGCGGCGGGCCGGCTCCACGCGGGCACATCGCCTACCGAGCCTCCCAGCACGGTCGGCTGGCGCTGACGGTCGTATTCCTGCCAATGCAGGGTCCCTCCCTGGTTCCAGGACATGCCCTCCGTCCACACGAACAGCACGCGACCGTCGGCGCTGCGTGCGATGGCAGGGTGCTTCCGTTCGCCTCCGGGCGTTCTCGGCCGCACAGGCGTGGACACCGCCGACGTTCGGCTGTCGACCGTGGCCCATGCGACCTCTCCCGCCGTCTCCCACGCCAGGGTCGCGGTGTCGTCGCCCACACCAGCACCCCCCGCCATGGATATCGCCGAGGTCGACATCGGACAGGCACCGAGCTGCCAGGACTCGAGCCGGCCACGGTGGAACGTCTCACCGTCCGTACTCAGCAGGAACATGTCCCGGTGGTCTGGCGGCGCAAAGCCTCGGTACAGCGCGCGCGTGGTTCCGGTGCGGTCGATCGTCGCGCTCATCCCACAGCACCCGCACACGCCAGGTTCGGACACGGCGACTTCCGGGGCGAAGGTGGAGCCGCTGTTGGTGGAGGCCGCCATCCACACACGGCGCCGCTCCTCACCGCCTTCACCCGCGTCGGCGTGCCACAACACCGAGACCCGGCCGTGCGCGTCGGCCGCCACCGTCCCGCCGCCATCGAGTCCGAATGCCTGCGTCACAACGTTGCGTTGCGGCTCGAACTCCCCGCCGTCCCCCAGCCGCGAATAGAGCATCGGACTCCGGCCGTCCGGTCCGCGCGGTGCGGCGCCGTCAGAGCCCATCCAGACCACGTGGGGTCGGCCCGCTGCTCCCAAGGCCAGGTGCGCCCCGCGCACGGTCCCAATCGCGATGACGCTCCCCGGCTGCGAGTTGACGCGACGCGGCTCTGAAAAGCTCTCCGCGTCCCGACGCCGGGTGGAGTACCAGACGTCGCCGGCGGTGGGCTCGCCGACGAAGTAGATCAGGTGCACCGTGCCAGCGGCGTCCACGTCCGCCATTGGCTGCAGGCGCCCGTGGGGTAACTTCCACAACCGCACGGTGTCGCGGTCGGGTTGCTGGCCACGGCTGGTCGCGGCGAACCCCGCGACCACGGCCACGATGAGCGCAAGCTGGACTAGCCCGGTCCGAGCCCGGCGCTCGACAATCACTGGTCTCATGACTCCTCCTGCGAATCGGAGCGTTCCTGTCCGCTCACGCCCGCTCACGCCGAGTCGCTCGCCGCCGGGGCACTCACAACCAGAGCCGCAGGCCTGCGAGCAGGCGGCGCCCGCGCAGGGCCTCGCCGGGTGTCGCCGCCAGACGCAACGTATCACCGAACCCACGGTGCCAGCCAACGCCTATGTAGGGCGCGAACTCGCGCCGGATCTCATACCGGAGCCGAAACTCGGTGTCGACCGTGCCCGACCCTCCGGCGAGGCCGCGCTCGAGGTTGGTCGTGCCGAACAGGTTCGCCTCGACCAATGGCTGCAGTATCAGTCGATTGGTCAGCAGCAGTTCGTATTGTGCCTCCACGCGAGCTGCCGTCTGGCCACCCGCTCCGAGGTAGGCGGTGGCTTCGATGTCGAACCAATAGGGGGCGAGCCCCTGCACGCCTATCGCCAACCACGACTGGGCCGGTCCCGGCCGCACATCCTCGCGCACGCCGGCCACCACGTCCCACCAGCGAGCGAAGGCTCGCCCGTACAGGACATGGGCCTCCGCCTCGTGGAGACGGCCGTTGTCGGCGCGGCCCCCGGTCCGAAGCCACAGTCGATTCTGATCGCCGCCAAACCACGCCGTGGAGTCCCAACCGAGCCCCTGGTGCGTGTCACCGCCATGCCATTCCAACTGGTCGACCAGGACGAAGGCGTGGAGCCCACCGTCGTGCATGGTGTGGGGTTCGACCTCGGGGAACGCGGCGGCGCGATCTGCATCGGTCACAGGTGGGACCGGTGTCACCGGTTGCGCGCGCGCCGGGCTCGGTATGATGTTTGCCGTCACGCCAATGACGAGGATCGCGACCACGTCGCGCAGACGGGTCATACCTCGACACGCACCTCTCTGAACATGCCGGCCGCCATGTGATACAGCAGATGGCAGTGAAACGCCCATCGTCCCAAGGCATCGGCCCGCACGCGAAAACTGCGTCGGGTGCCGGGCGGCATGTCGACCATATGCTTGCGGAGTTGGAACTCGCCTGCTTCGTTCTCAAGGTCGCTCCACATGCCGTGCAGATGCATCGGGTGCGGCATCATCGTGTCATTCACCAGCACAACCCGCAGCCGCTCCCCGTAGGTCAGCCGAATCGGGTCGGCGTCGGCGGACTTCACGCCGTCGAACGACCAGACAAACCGCGCCATGTGGCCGGTGAGATGAAATTCCACGGTGCGACCGGGCTCGCGCCCGTCCGGGTCACGAAACATGGTGTGCAAGTCGGCGAGCGTCAGCACGCGTCGCCCGTTGCCTCGGAGTCCGATACCGGGGTCGTCCAGCCGTGCCGTGGGCATCATGGTCTGCATGTCGACGAAGGGATTGCCACGTTCGCTCACCGGATGCACAAGCATGGTTGAGGGTGCGGCCGCCATCGCGGGCATCTCATGACCGCCGTGTTCGTGCGCTGGTGGGGCCGGGGCGTCATGCCCGGCGTGGGGATCGGCCGGCGGCATGGCCGACTCGTCGGCGGACCCTTCAGCACCCCCACCACCATGCTGACCGTGACCCATGTCGTCCAGCGTCAGCCGGGGCCGCGGATCCAGGTCCGGCACCGGCGCACGCAACCCGTGCCGGACCGCCAGGGTCCCGCTCGCCATGCCGGTCCGATCCAGCGACTGGGCGCACACGCTGAACGCGTCCTGACCCGACGGCTCGACAATCACGTCCAGCGTTTCGCCCGATGCGATCCGGAATTCATCCACCGTCACGGGATGGACATACTGGCCGTCCGCCGCCACGACACGCATGGGGAGTCCCGGGATCCGCACGTCGAAGTAACTCATCGCCGCCGCGTTGATGAATCGCAGCCTGACTCGCTCACCTGGTGAAAACAGGCCGGTCCAGTTGCCGGCCGGCGCGTGCCCGTTCATCAGATACGTATAGGTGGCACCCGTGACGTCGGACAGGTCCGTCCGGTTCATCCGCATCCCACCCCATGCAACCCGATCCGACAGCGCCTGTCCGAACCCTCGCGCGCGCACGTCCCGCACGAAATCGCCGACCGTCGGCTGGTTGAAGTTGTAGTAGTCGGCGTGCTTCTTGAGCTTGCTGAAGACCCGCTCCGGGTTCTCGTCGGTCCAATCGGAGAGCATCACCACGTGATCCCGCTCATAGGCGAACGGCTCGGGCTCCAGGGGGTCGATCACGAGCGCGCCGTACAGTCCGCGCTGTTCCTGAAACCGTGTGTGGCTGTGGTACCAGTACGTGCCGCTCTGGCGGACCGTAAACCGATACGTGTGCGTCTCTCCGGGGTGGATGCCATTGAAACTGAGCCCGGGCACGCCGTCCTGGTTCGCCGGAAGGAGGATACCGTGCCAGTGGATCGACGAGTCCTCCTGGAGCGTGTTGGTCACGCGCACGGTGACGGTGTCGCCCTCCCGCCATCGGAGTGTGGGCGACGGTACTGTATCGTTGACGGTCAATGCGAACCGGGGCGAGCCGGTGAAGTCGGCCAGGGTCTCGCCAAGAGTCAGGTCGAACACGGACCCCGCCAGCATGGCCGTCGACCGCGTCCCGTCGGAGGTGGCCGCCACCCCGGGGCGCCACAAACCGAGGCCCGCCACGGCCCCGCCCATCGCAAGGCCCTGGACGAACGTCCGACGCGAGGGGGTCCTGGTGGACCCGACCCGTGACACGACGCAACCGTCACCCCGACGCTCACGATCGATTGGATATGTCGCCACAACCTGCCCTCAACGCACGGTGAAGAGATGAAATGGTGAAGAGATGAACCTGACGCGCACGCGGCACGCCAAGACCGCGCTCTGGGGTATCAGGCCCAAGAAACGCCGCGTCTGGTGTCGGGACGGAGCCCGTCACACGATCAGATTCGAAGAACTGGCGGCGCGAATGAGAGGGTGTAGCCGGGCGGGCCGTGCACAGGTTCCCGCCGAGCTTCAGCCGGTCCGACGGCGTGCCGAAAAGCCTCAGGCGCCAAGACCGCGGCGGGGCTGTCGGCGGCGGCGCCCGCCACGGTACTGCGCACCGTCGCCGTCAGCTCCGCCCCGCCCGCGTGGTCGGTGCAGTCATGCGGCACGGCCCGCACGGCGACGTCCGTCGATGTCTGAGGGGCGGCCGCGCTGTGCTGGTGTTGACTGGCGGCCTCGACGAGCGTTGGCGTCGCGGCCTCGGGGCCATCGACGCACGACATCGCGCACACGGTGGCCGCACTCGGCACCACCGCCAGCACGCTAATCAGCAGTCCGGCTGACGCTCGTCGCCACAGCACAGGTCACCATACTGCGACCAGCGCCGTCCGCGCAACCGACCGGACGAGCT
>SXOW01000438.1 GCA_005778315.1 Acidobacteriota bacterium | reverse complement strand
GCCATCTGCTGTCTACCACACGGCGAATTCAGGACTCGCGGCCGGACTCGTCAATCGGCGGCCGGGACGGACGAGACGGCCGCTCTGACGGGACCAGGGGACGCGGCTTGACCATGGGGAACGATGGCCCCTTGATCGGCCACCACACGTTGGCGAGCACGGAGATGCAGTAGGCACGCACCCCCCGCCAGGCGTGGTTGCAACTCTGACACCGATACCAGGCGCCCCCCACGCTCCGAATGGACTCATGAAGCGCACGCCGCCCGCAGCAGACACAGGTGGTTTTCATCGGTCCACACCGCTTCCGACTTCAGCCCACGGACGCCAAAACCCATACACCGACCCAAGCGGAATCGAGTCCTCCGCTGTTACCGAATGTCTGACCTACACAATGCGAGACTCACAGTATGTCATCCCCTGACGACCGCACACAACGACGCGGTGGCTCTGGGGACTAACCTTAGGGCACCTCGGGACCGGGATACCGTCCAGATGGACAGGTGGGTCCCCCACGCGGAGTATGCCGGTGTGGAGGCATCGCGCCTATAATGACGCCAGTGCGAACGGTGCGGCTTACCGCAGTCCTGTGTTGGACCCTGGCGGCGTGCGCCTCACCGGCCACCACCGACGAACCCGCCGCCGCGGGAACATCGGGGACCGAACCGGTGATGTTGGCCGTCGCGCCGACCACCACGTGGCGGGAGCTTCACATCGATGGCACAACCGACTTGCCGGACGGGGCGGTGGTGTCCTACCGCGTGACACACGCGCTCGCGAATGAGTTGCCGCCAAGCGAGTGGCCGGCGCAGAATCTCATGGCCGACGGGACTGCGGTCGTGCTTGAGGGGCGGTACGGCGCACGTCTGAACACCACGTACTGGCCGGAAGGCAGCGTGCGGGTGGAGGTGCAGTATCCGGTGGCGGCGCAGCCGCCAGACATCAGTAATCGCTACGGGGCGTTCGGCGAGCAGCTCACGGGTGACAACGTCACCGCGTTCGGTGCGTCAAAGGTGGCCACCGCGTCACACACGTTGGAGTGGCCCCGCTGACACGCACGTTGCCAAGGTCCCGTGTCTTTTTTTCGCCCCGCTCTCGACTCGCTGCGCGCCTACGTGCCCGGCCGGCAACCGGATCCCGGCGCACGCGTGATCAAACTCAACACCAACGAGAACCCCTACCCACCGAGTCCGAAGGCCGTGGCGGTGTTGCACGGCCTCGACGCCGACGAACTCCGACGCTACCCGCGGCCTTTTGGCGACGAGGTCCGTGATGCGGTCGGGCGCGTCGTTGGAGTGGACCCGACCTGGGTCCTTGCCGGGAATGGAAGTGACGATCTCCTCACGATGCTGGTGCGGGCCACAACCGGACCCGGCCGGGCGGTCGTCTACCCCACGCCGACCTATGTCTTGTATCGCACGTTGGCCGGCATTGAAGAGGCCCCGGTGGTCGAGGTGCCGTTCAACCCTGACTTCTCGCTTCCGGTCGACCGGCTGGTCGCGGCCGACGGCGCGCTGACGTTCGTCGCCAATCCCAACAGCCCCTCAGGCACGGCCACATCGCGGGAACGGCTCGGCGAGCTGGCCGATGGACTCCGGGGCCTCCTGGTGGTGGACGAGGCCTATGTCGCGTTCGCCGAAGAAGACGCCCTTGGCCTGCTCGACACCTATCGGAACGTCGTCATTCTGCGAACGCTGTCGAAGAGCCATGGTCTGGCCGGACTGCGACTGGGCTACGCGATTGCCCACCCGTCCGTGCTGGAGGGTCTGTCGAAGGTCAAGGACAGCTACAACGTGGGCGCGGTGCCGGCGCGCGTGGGCAGTGCGGCGCTGCTGGATACGCAGTACACCGCTCGCACGGTTGAGCGAATCCGGCGCGACCGGGCGCTGCTGACGACGGCGTTGGAGAGCCTCGGGTGCCGGGTCTGGCCAAGCCAGGCCAATTTCCTGCTGGTGCGTCCGCCCGGCGGCGACGCCGCCCGAGTGCAGGACGAGTTGGAGCAACGACAAATTCTTGTCCGTTACTTCGACGAACCGGCGCTGACGGAGGTACTTCGCATCACCGTAGGGACGAGCGCCGACCATCGCGCCCTGATCGACGCGCTGCGCGCCATTCTCGGTTCCACTCCAGGGACCAGCCCCTGACCGAACGCGACGCACCACGGCTGGGCTATCGGCTGACCCGCAAGCGCCCGATAAGCACAGCATCATGGTGCGATTCATGAACCCGAACCAACCGATGGATCAACTGCTGGTCGTCTGGTGTGAAGGTGGAGCCGACGGCTTTCGGCTCATGCGGCGGGAACCTGACGGCCAGCTACATGCCGAACACGTGGACAGCCGTTCCGCACTGTACGACGCGACGGTCAGGTTGCAAGCCCAGCTCGCTCGGTCCGGATGGACTCCTGTCGGCACGATTGGGCTGCCCTCGGCGCGGCGCCGCGCGGCCCGGTCCGGGCACTTCCATCGCTAGCCACCGATAGCCACGACAGCCACGATAGCCACGATAGCCACGATGCGACCGGTCGCGATCGACGTCGCGATCCTTCTCCCCCCAGCCACCCGCGACCGGATCGCGGAGCTGAACGCTGCGTGCGCCGCACCCGCCGCCGGCGGTTTTCGATTCGACGCGACACGCCATCCGCACATCACTCTCGGGCAGCACTTTGTCGACGCGGACGCGCTCGAGGCTGTGCGCGCCGCACTCGCACCCACATTCGAGACAGAGCTGCCGCTCGATCTGCGAATCACTGGCACGCGGAACGGCCGCGCCACGTGGGCGGCCGTGATCGCACCCACTGCCGCGCTCCAGCACCTCCACGAAGGCGTGCTCGACGCCCTGGCGCCGTATGAAGTCACCGGCCACCCCGACGCCTTCCAGGTCAACGACGAGCCGGCGCGGGACGCGGATGTCCAGTGGGTCACGCGGTTCCGACGCGACTCGGCGTTCGACCGGTTCGCCCCCCATATCACCATTGGCGTCAGTTCCGCACCCGCGCCCCCCGCATCGTGGAGATTCACCGCCAGCGACATCGCGCTCTGTCGACTCGGCCGCTTCTGTACGTGTCGGGACCACCTGTCGCACTGGACGCTATAATTCGGTGCGCTCGGTTCCCGGGTCATTTGATCCATCAAGGAGGTTGCCCGTGTCACGAGGTGCGCTCGTAGTCGTGTTGTGCGGTGTGCTGCTCGCGGCCTGTGGCGCCCCGGTCGAAGAAACGGCGGTCGAGCCGGCGATGCCCGCGCCGGCACCTGCGCCCGCCGCGGAGGCGTTTGTGCCGGGTGAAGTCGTCCCCGCCGACATCCCGGCCGACATCCACGAAGATTCCTGGGCACGGCTGCCGACCCTCGCCCGCGACACCCTGGATGCGGAGGGCCAGCGCGTCTTCGACAGCATCGTGGGTCCCGAGAGCCGGTACAGTGCGGAGCTCGCGATCTTGGCCACCGCCCGCGAGCTCAATAGCCAGTACGAATGGTCTGCGCACGAACCCCTGGCTCGAACGGCTGGCCTTGAAGATGAGATCATCGCGCTGGTGCGATCGGGAGCGCCGCTGACCGACGAGGCACTGCCGGGCCTCGGTGAACCTGAGCGCGCCATCATCCGCGTCGCGCGTGAGCTGATCACCGCACCCAAGCTCAGCCGTGAGGCGTTCGAGAGCGCCCAACGACTGTTCGGCAACGAAGGGGTGATGGACCTGGCGGGTCTCATCGGCTACTACACCTTCGTCAACTTCACGCTGAAGACGTTCGACGTACAGCGCGCGCCGGGCACTCAACTGCTCCTCCCGCTGCCCTAGCCGGCCTCGCCGATCGCGGGTCACATGATGCTCTGGTTGCTGGTGGCGTTGTGCGCCACCGGAGTTCTGATCTCCGGCTACTTCACTGGCGTGACGTTTCGGTGGGTCGACCCGAAGACACGCTGGATCCCACCGGTCTGCCGGATGGGGGAAGACACCTGTGCCTTTGTGGTGTTCACCCCACAGGCCAGGATCTTTGGTCCCCCCAATGCGGTGCTGGGACTGTTGTTCTACGTGGTACTCGCGGTCGCGGCGATGGGGGGGGGACTCGAGCAGGCACCGGTCCGCTGGGTGCTGCTCGCAGCCAGCGGCGTCACCGTGGCGCTGGGGCTGTTCCTGACATATTCCCTGCTGTTCGTCCTGCGCGTCAGGTGTGTGCTCTGCCTGACGTCACACCTCGTCAACCTGGGGCTCTTCATCATGATCCTGGCCTACGGCTAGGGCGGCGCGAGACGCCGCAGCAGCCTCCAACCGCCGACGCTCCGCGAGAATAAGACCGTATTCCGCGGTTCGCTTCCACACGCGGTTCGCCATCTCGGTCAGATGCACGGCCTTGAGCCCGTAATACAGAAACAGGACGCCGGCGGCGCCGACAAGCAGCGCCCGCAAGAGGGTCACCGTGCCCTCCCCCAGTTCCGGCGCCAATTCCGCCAGGGCGCGATACGCCAGGAACCCGATCATAGCCAGAAGCGGACCGGTGACCGTCCGCACGCTCCAGGAGGCGACCCGCGACTCCTTCTCCATCAGTGAACCGACGGTCCGGAGCCGGTCAAGCGCCACGGCGATGGCGTCGAATTCCCTCCCGACCAGCACCTCCCGAAGGGTGACCTGCGCGCGGCACGCTCGCGCGACCCGTTGATCACCGCGTAGCCAGGACAGGCCGTTGACCCGGTAGTTGAACTGCGGAAACTGCTCCCGCAGGCGCGCCAGCAGCCGCGCCTGCCCATCGGTCGTGTGCTCATGCAGCGTCGACGCGACGTCTAGTTCGACTCGACGCTTCGACGGCGTGATCACGATTTCATGCAATTCCCCGTTCTCGCGGTCCTCCACGTAGGCGGCCGCATGTGGTGCAATGCCCTCATGCAGCATCGCCTCGTGATCGAGACACGGGAGATGCGGCACCGGTGGCGTCAAGTCGACGCGAAGACGGTAGGCCTTGACGGCCCGGACCGTGCCGAACGCGTGCAGCGAGGTCAACACTCGCAGGCAGACGTCGCCATCTTCCGTGCCGTTCGAAGACTCGGGCACAAACCGCAGGCCACCGACCGGTGACCGGAGGGCGGCAGGGGCAGGTTGCATCGCGGACATCGATCTCGGTGGGGGCGCGGACGGCGGCCATACGCCCCGGGCGCCACACGATACCACAGGGGGTCGAACGCTATAATTCGGTG
>SXOW01000437.1 GCA_005778315.1 Acidobacteriota bacterium | reverse complement strand
GCCGACGCAACGGAGGCCATCGACGGGGTCGACAACGGAGCGGTTGACCCGCCACAGCCTGAGGCGCCGGATGCCTCGCCAGGGGACGGCGGTGCGGTCACCAACCCCTTGCTGGCCGACGGGAGTAGCAGCGCGACGCGGGAACCGGAGCTGACCCCCAACCCAGGCGCGTTGCTCCGCCAGGCAGAGCGGGTTGCCCAGACGGTGGCCCGCGGCCGATCGTTCACGAATCTCGATGGGCGCACAGACGAGTACGGACCAGACATTCAGTTTGACGCGAAGGGTGTCGATTTCGGCTCGTGGATCCGTCGCTTTCGGGCGCAGATCTACCGGAATTGGACGCTGCCGTACGCGGCCATGTCGATGCACGGGAATGTGGTCTTGACTTTCAATATAGACCGCGAGGGTAAGTTGTCAGACTTGACCGTCCGCCGCCCATCGACGGTCGACGCATTCACAAACTCCGCCTTCAACGCGATGAGCTGGTCGAACCCGACCCATCCGCTCCCGCCCGAGTACCCGGAGGAGTCGGTATTCTTCACCGTGACCTTCTATTTCAACGAGATACCGCCTGGCCGGTAGTACACCGTGAGGTAAGGTGCGCCGATGACGCCGTTGCCACTCCCGAGTACCCGCCAGCAGGCTGGCTTGGTGCTGCTGTTGACTGGCGTGCTGGTCATCGCCTGGTGCGGCTGAACGGCCGCGGGTTGGCGACGACCCAGAACCGCGGATTCATGACCCGACCACCTCTCCAGGCGGCCGACGGTCGCCCGCTCCTACTCGCAGTGGTCGGGTCGACCGCGACCGGCAAGAGCGCGCTTGCGCTGGCGGTGGCCGAGGCGGTCGGTGGCGAGATCGTGAGTTGCGACTCGACCGCCGTGTACCGGGGATTCGACATCGGGACTGACAAGGTGCCCGTGTCTGACCGTCGAGACATCCCGCACCACCTGATTGACGTCGCCGACCCGCTCGAAACCTATACGGCCGCGCGCTACAGCCACGACGCGGCCGAGGCCGTCCGCGCCGTCACGGGGCGCGGCCGACTGCCGATCCTGGTGGGTGGCACCGGTTTCTACTATCGTGCGTTGACGCGCGGGCTGTTCCCGGGCCCGGCGCGTGACCCGCAGCTCCGCGGGCGGTTAACCCGGGTGGCACACCGCCGTGGCGTGGAGTCGTTGCATCGCTGGCTGGCCCACTGCGATCCCGCCTCCGCCGAGCGGGTGAAACCGAGAGATGAGCAGCGGCTCGTCCGGGCGCTTGAGGTCTGGCTGCTCACAGGGCGCACCCTGACGGACCACTTCGCCGACACGCGTTCCCCGATCGCGGACTACGCGGTGCTGACGGTGGCCCTCGCGCTGGATCCGGATACGCTGGAAGCGCGGATCGCCAGGCGGGTGGACGAGCAATTTGCGACCGGGCTGCTCGACGAGATCGGGGCCCTGTGGGCTGCAGGTGTGCCGCCAGAGGCGGCGCCGTTTCGCGGGCTGGTCTATCGCCAGGCGGTGGAGCACTTGCAGGGGATTCGGGATGCGGCGGCGACCCGCGCCTTGATTATTCGCGAGAATCGCCGGTATGCGCGCCGCCAGTTGATCTGGTTTCGCAAAGAACCTAACCTACATTGGATGGACACGCCGGGCGAGTGTGAGGCCACGCACGTCGCCACGCGGCGCCTGCTTGAGGCGGTCGTCCAGCCCCTGGCGTGACGACTCAGTGACGATTCGAGCCGAGCTGGAAGCGCGTGAACAGGAATACCTTGCTCCCTACGCAGCCAGGAGCCGGGACTCCAAGGGTCGGCTCCGCCCGGAAGCCCAGGACCCCATACGTCCAGTGTTTCAGCGAGATCGTGACCGGGTCGTGCACTGCAAGGCGTTCCGGCGGCTCAAACACAAGACGCAGGTGTTTTTTGCGCCCACCGGCGACCACTATCGTACGCGGCTGACGCACACCCTCGAAGTGTCACAAATCGCGCGAACGGCGGCGAAGGTCCTGCGTTTGAATGAGGACCTGACCGAAGCGATCGCGCTGGGGCACGACTTGGGTCATACGCCGTTTGGTCATGCCGGTGAGCACGTGCTTCGTGACCTGATGCCAGGTGGGTTCAACCACTATGAGCAGAGCCTGCGGATTGTGGACGTGCTCGAACGGGACCATCAGGGTCTGAATTTGACCTGGGAGGTCCGCGACGGCATCGCCAAGCACTCCAAGGGCAAGGATGGCGCACCGGTTGGGGTCGATCCGTCGAAACGGGCATCGACTTTGGAGGGACAGGTGGCCCGCGTGGCCGACGTGATCGCGTACGTGAACCACGATATTGATGATGCCGTGCGAGCTGGGCTGCTCGGTGAGTCCGATCTGCCGGTTGACGCGCTGGACGTGCTGGGGCGCTCGTCGTCCGCGCGGATCGGGACGCTCGTCTCCGATGTCGTGCGGCAAACCTTGGCCACCGCGCCGCAGGTGGAGCTACGCATGAGCGACGACGTCTTGGGCGCGTTGCTGCGGCTCCGCGCGTTTCTGTTCGAGGCGGTATACGAAAACCAAGCCGCCACCGCTGAGTTCCGCAAGGCGGCTGGGATTCTTGGCGGGCTCTGGGATCGCATTCGGCAGGACCCGGCCACCTATCTGGACCCGCGCACTGTCGAACAGGAGGGGGCCGACGCGGCCACCCGTGACTTCATCGCAGGGATGACGGATCGATTCGCGGTGCGGCTCT
>SXOW01000436.1 GCA_005778315.1 Acidobacteriota bacterium | reverse complement strand
GACAGGACCGGCTGTCCCTGCGCGCCACGTTCCGCGTAGATATCACCAATCAGCCGCACTGACGGCGTCGCCACGGCGGCCGGCGCCGGTGCCCGGTCGAGCCGCGCGTTCGGTGTCGAGGTCATCTGATCACTGCCAGCGTACCACCCAAGTTCGCGGCCTGACAAGACGTTCACGTCCCCCGGCGGTTGCGTCCGGCTCCGGAACCGCTTATAAAGACGAGCGGCCCGGTCTGGTGACACCTCTGATGCCGGGTCCGAGGAGACAGCCACGACATGAGCACACCCGACCCGGCACCGTCACGGTTCACGCCGTTCGTTTCCGAGGAGACGGATCTACCAGAACTCACGTTCCGGGCCGTCGCCTTGGGTGCCTTGATGGCCATCGTGCTCGGGGCCGCGAATGCCTACCTGGGCATGCGGGCCGGGCTGACCGTGGCCGCGACCTTTCCGGCCGCCGTCGTCGCGATGGCGGTCCTGCGCGCCTTCGGTGGCTCCGTCCTGGAGGAAAACATCTCTCGGACCACGGCCTCGGTCGGCGAGGCGCTGGTGGCCGGGGCCATCTTCACGATTCCCGCGTTCGTGATCAGCGGAGTGTGGGACGAGCTGCGGTATTGGGAGAGCACGGCGATCATGCTCGTGGGCGGCCTGCTCGGCGTGCTTTTCATCATCGTGCTCCGCCGCACGCTGGTGGTCGAGGCTGATCTGCCGTTCCCGGAGAGCGTGGCCGCCGCCGAACTGGTCAAAGCGGGGCAGGGTGGTCAAACCGGCGCCAGCTACGTCTTCCAGGCGATGGGACTGGCCGCCGCGTGGGAGTTGATCAAGAACTCGAACGGCGTCCAGATCGTTGCGAGCTCGGCGACCACATTCGTCAACTTGGGCCGCTCCAGGATCGAGATGCTGGGGCAGCAGGTGAGCTATGTCGGCGGGTTCATTCTGCAATCGCCGGCGGCGTCGCCGGCCCTGGTCGGGGTCGGGTTCATCGTCGGTCCTGCCATTTCGTCGACGCTGTTTGCCGGTGCGGTGATGGGTTGGCTGCTCCTGGTTCCGCTAGGGCTGTTCTTGAACCCATCGCTGGCCGCCAGCGCTACCGATACCGCCGGCTTCATCGATCTGAGCACCGAGGTCTGGCTCAAGCAGGTGAGGCCGTTGGCGGTTGGCACCATGATCGTCGCCGCGTTCTACACGCTGTTCAAGCTCCGGACACAGCTGATCCGGGGCATAGGCCGCGCGTTCTCCGACATTCGAAGCGCGCGCACGGGCAGCGGAGACGCGAGTCGCTTGAACCTGGACCTCGACTTCACCAAGGTCGGATTCGCGGTCCTGGCGCTGTCGGTCCCGGTCGCCGGGCTCTACTGGTTCTTCAGTCGCAGCCTGCCCGGCGCGCTCGTGTTGACGGGCGTGATGATGATTCTCGGCTTTCTGTTCTCGGCCGTGGCGGGCTACCTGGTCGGGTTGCTTGGCAGTTCGAACAACCCGATCAGCGGACTCACCCTCAGCTCCCTGCTCATCGCGGCCCTGCTGATGGTGGGCATGGGCATTACCGGCCCTGGCGGAGTCCTGGGTGTCCTCGGGGTGGCTGGGGTGGTGTGCTGCGCCGCCGGTATTGCCGGGGACATGTTGCAGGATCTGAAGGTGGGGCACATCCTGGGGGGGACCCCCTGGAAAATGGAACTGGCCGAGATGATCGGGGTGGTCGTTGCGGCCCTCGTGTTGATCTGGCCCATGATCGCAATGGATCGGGTCTACGAAATCGGAAGCGCCGAGCTTCCGGCGCCGCAGGCGGGGCTGATGGCACTGATGGCACAGGGGATTGTCGGCGGCGAGATGGCGTGGCCCCTCGTCGTGACCGGTATGTTCCTCGCGTTGGGACTGATTCTGATCAACGCTCCCTCACCCATGTTGATTGCGGTCGGGATGTATCTGCCGTTCGGATCGACGTCCGCCATTTTCGTGGGCGGGTTGATGGCGTGGATGCTGTCGAAGTCGCTCGCCGCCCGTGGCGCCGATGATGCAGAGGTGACCCAGGCCACCAATACCGGTGTCCTGCTGTCCTCTGGGTTTATCGCCGGCGAGGCACTGATGGCGGTGGTGCTCGCCTTCATCGTGCTCGGAGGCAGCGCCTACGGTGTGACGCAGGTCTTGCCGTTTATCGCGGAAAGCGCACTGCTTGGCGCGATGGTGTTCGTGGGGCTCTATTACCTGTTGGTGTACGTTCCGTTGCGCGCCAGCCGCCGCGACGGGACCGTGGCTCCTCCCAGGGGTTGATGGCCTCGCGGCTCGATTTCGGCACCGTTCGGCCGCGACGGCTGCTCGAATGGAGCGAGGAGGAGGGGCGGTGCGTGCTGCTGCGTCCGCGCCTTGGTGGAAGCCGGTTGGGCCGCTGGGCCGCGAGGATCTTCGATGATCCGCACTACCGCATCCGGCTCGATGATGTCGGCTCGCTCATCTGGAGAGCATGCGATGGGCACACATCCCTGGCCGATATCGCGGGTCGCATGAGGGACCGCTTCGGCGACCGCGTGGAGCCGGCGGACGAACGTCTCGCCGCCTTCATTCGACGGCTGCTGAAGGGCCGGATGGCGGCGATTTAGGGCTCGGGGCCAGCTAATGTCGGCGGTCGTAGCCCATCACTGTGGGCGGGTTGTGGCGATTGGTTTCGATGATCGCTTGCGAGGCGACGGTCGAGAAATCTTGTCGGACGCTGAGGTGCTCGTAGGACGTGATCTGCAGCATCAGGATTCCCAGCATGTCTTCGGCCGGGTCGACCCATGCCACCGTGCCCCAGGCGCCTCCCCACAGGAAACTGCCAGGCGAGAGGTGGTCGGTGGCGCGGCCCGGATCCATTACGATTCCGTAGCCCAAGCCGAAGCCATAGCCAGGGCCGCGCACGTAGACCAGGCTGTCGCCCGCGTGGTTGCTGACCATCAGGTTCACCGTGCGCGGGCTCAGCAGCCGCGCACCGTCGAGTTCGCCGCCGTTGAGCATCATCTGGTGGAACCGGAAGTAGTCCGCCACGGTCGAGCTCAGTCCGGCCTGTCCGCTGAAGTACGTTGTGGGCTCACGGAACGCGGGAGCGCGGAACAACTCGATCGTGTTGGTCGGGCCGGTCGGCCGATACACCGCAGCGACTCGGGCGACCTTGGAACGTGGGATGTTGTAGTGCGTGTCCACCATCCCAAGCGGTTCGAAGATGCGCTCGCGGAGGTAGTCGTCGAGGCTCATTCCTGAGATCTTCTCCACGAGAATGGCGACGTAGTCGGTCGAAGCACCGTACTGCCATTCGTCGCCCGGGTGGAATGCCAGGGGGACGTCGGCGGCGGCGGCAATGGCTTCTGCCAGTGTGGCGGGGCGCTGGCCGCCGAGGCCATCCGGCGGCCGAAGGCTCAGTCCAGACGTGTGGCTCAGCACATGCCGGACCGTGACTGGGCGGGCCGCCGGTTCGGTGACCTCGCGTCCACCCACGGTCCGTCGCACGGTCTTGTCCGCGTAGGCCGGAAGCCACTGCGAGATGGGATCGTCGAGGCGGAAGTAGCCCTCTTCGTACAGCATCATCAAACCGACCGTCACGATCGGTTTGGTCATCGACATGATGGTGAACAGGTGGTCGGGAGTCATGGCGACCCCGGCTTCTTTGTCGGCGAAGCCCTGTGCCTCGAGGTGCGCCACTTTGCCGTGCCGCGCAATCAGGCTGACCGTGCCCGCCAGCAGATCCTGGTCGATATTGCGTTGCATCAACGCGCTGACCCGTTGCAGGCGCTCCGACGACATCCCGACCTCTTCGGGAGTGCCCATCGGCAGGGTGTCTTCCACCGCCCCACGGACGATCGAGTTCGGAACGAGCGCGGCGAGGGCAGCGGCCACGGTCGCCGCGCCGAAGAGCTGTCGCGTACGGGTATGGGACCGTCTCATGACTACCTCCAGGGACACCGGACATCAAGGGTCTTGCGCATTGTGGCCCGAAGAACCGACCGAGGGAAAGCCCGACCGCGTGCGAGGGGACTACCGGGGGCGGTAGCGGCTGGTAATGGGGAGCCTGCGGTCTCGACCAAACGCGCGCACTGAGATGCGGACCCCAGGCGGCGCCTGACGACGCTTGTATTCGGCCCGGTCGACCATGGCGACGATCCGCGCGACCAGATCGGGCTCGAAACCGAGGCGCACCACCTCGTCCGGGCTCCGGTCCTCTTCGACGTAGGCTTGGAGGACCGCGTCGAGCATGTCATAGGGCGGCAGATTGTCGCTGTCCAG
>SXOW01000435.1 GCA_005778315.1 Acidobacteriota bacterium | reverse complement strand
GTCGCCCGGACCGACGCCGGCTGAGAGTAGAGCCAGGTGCAGGGCGCTGGTGCCGGAGTTCACGGCGACGGCGTGCGACACGCCGCAAAACGTCGCGAATTCGGCCTCGAACGCGTCGACCTCCGGGCCCGACGAGAACCGTCCGCTGGCCAGCACCCGCAGGACAGCGGTGTCGATGTCGTCCTTGATGGAGGCGTATTGTGCCTGGAGATCGACCATCGGGATCATGCGTCCGCCTCCGAGAGGTCGAGTTCGACGAGCTGGCCTTGCTGCTGCATGGACTGGGTGGCGGCCTCGAGAATCTGGACGACTCGCAGACCAACACGGCTGTGCGTGACCGGCTCGCGACCGGTGTTGATTGAATCGACGAAGTCGCGGGCCGCACTCGCCAGCGCCTCCGTGGCGTCCAGCCGCGGTGCCCACATGTCGCCGGTGCGATAGCTGACGAGGATTTCATGCCGACCCTCGAGGCCCGGGTCCACGGTGATGCCCTTGTCGTACACGCGTACTTTCTCGCTCGGCTCAAGGTCGTCGAACACGATCATCTGCGTGTCTCCGCCGATGAGCGTACGGCGCACCTTGACCGGCGCCAGCCAGTTGACGTGAAAATGCGCGATCAGGTTGCCGTCGAAGAGGCAGGTCAGATAGGCCTGGTTCGCGGTGCGACCCGGGACGTGCGTGCTCCCGATGGCGGACACGGCGTTGGGGCGTGCGTCGAGGACGTAGTCCATGATGGCCAGATCGTGGACCGCCAGGTCCCACATGACATCCACGTCGGACTGAAACAGGCCCAGATTGACCCGTACGGAATCGTAGTAGTAGAGGTCTCCGAGGGTGCCGCCCCGCACCAGCTCGCCGATTTTCTGAACCGCGCCGGTGTAGACGAACGTGTGGTCCACCATCAGCACCCGTCGTCGGCGTGCCGCTTCGTCTCGAAGCTGTCTCGCCTCGTCGCTGGAGCCGGCGAGCGGTTTTTCTACCCAGACGTGTTTCCCCGCCGCCAGCGCCTGCATCGCGAGTGGAAAGTGTGTCGCCACCGGGGTGGCGATGACCACCGCGTCAACCGCCGGGTTGGTGATGAGGCTCTGGGCGTCGGTGCTCGTCGTCACCCCGTGGTAGCGCTGCGCGACCCTCGCGAGTCGATCCGGGCTGAGGTCGCTGACGGCCACGACGTGCGAGCCTGGCGTCTCGGCGAAATTCCGGACGAGGTTGGGCCCCCAGTAGCCATAGCCGATGACGCCGATGCCGATCATGACGCGGGTGGCTCCTCGACGGGCGACCTTGGTCGCGGATCCCTCGCATCGCCCACCACCCGGGCGGGGACTCCGGCCACGATGGCGTAGGGCGCAACGCTGCGGGTGACCACGGCACCCGCACCAACGATGGCTTGCGCGCCGATTGTCACACCGGCCAGGATGGTCGCGTTGCTCCCGATAGTGGCGCCGGCGCATACGCGGGTGTCGACCTGCTGCCAGTCCCGCTCCGATTGGAGCGCTCCGTCCTCGGTCGTCGCCCGAGGATACAGATCGTTGGTGAACATCACGCCGTGACCGACGAACACGCCGTCGTCGATGGTGACCCCGGAGCAGATGAACGTGTGCGACGAAATTTTGCAGCGTTGCCCGACACGTGCGCCTATCTGAATCTCGACAAACGTGCCGATCTTCGTGGAGTCACCGATCCGGCACCCATAGAGATTGACCAGGTCGGGATGCCGAATCTCGACTCCGGTTCCCAACTCTACATCCGCTGTGATCATGGTGGTCCAGGTGGTGTGGCTGCCTCGATGTGCTGGCCCGCAGGCTACTTCGTCTGGTCAGGCACGCATGCCCCGAACCTGAAGCAACGAAAGAGGATATCACGCGCGTGGTATGCTAGCGGCTCACCTCCGTGACCCACACAGAATCCCCGTCCGCCGCGCCACGCGCGACACCAGCCGAGGGCGGCGACCGCGAGATTACCGTCATTCAGGACGAGCTCTTCGGCGCCGGCCAATCGAAACTACAAAAGTACGCCAGTCTCGTCGTGGGGCAGCCCGGGCTCTGGCCGTTGATCCGTTACGAGGCCATCACGTTGCTCTGCATGGCCTTGCCCGGGGCGCTCGGGCTGGTTCTTCGTATGAAGCTCTACCCGTGGCTGCTCGGTCAGGTCGGCCGGAACGTGACGTTCGGACACGGCATCGTGTTGCGACACCCCCACAAGATCCGCATCGGTGACGACGTCCACATTGATGACCAGTGTGTGCTCGATGCCAAAGGTGCGAACAATCGGGGGATCACGATTGGCAACGGCGTGTTCATCGGTCGTAACACCATCATCAGTTGCAAGAACGGCGATATCGACATCGACGACCGGGCCAACATCGGCTTCAATTGCGAGATCTTTTCAGGTGGGCGCGTGCGGCTCGGCAAGAACACGCTGGTGGCAGCGTATACCTACCTGGTGGGCGGCGACCACGAGCACCATCGCACGGACATTCCCGTCCTCGATCAGGGTCGGGTTGCGCTCGGGATCGAAGTAGACGACAACGTCTGGCTCGGCGCGCACGTCGTGGTGTCCGACGGTGCGACGGTGGGCCGAGACGCCATCATCGGCGCGGGCGCCGTCGTGCGCGGTGAGATCCCGCCCTTTCAGATTGCCGCCGGGGTTCCGGCCAAGGTCATCCGAGATCGCCGAGTGGTCCCGTGAGCCTCAGCAGCCGACCACCGTGTTGGGACCGTGGTTGATCGTGGCGTGAATCTTCCACCCGTCGTCGGTCTTGCCGTAGATGTACGTCTGCCCGAGTTCGGCCAGAATGCTGCCGTCCCCCCGATACCGCCTGAACATGCCACTGACGATGGTCGTGCCCGGATTGGGTGAGCAGATGCTGGGATTGGGCAGCTCGGAGCGGGCGTAGCCCTGGTCGGCAAGGGACTCCGTGGCACGCTTGAAGCCAGCCTCGACCTCCTCTCGCCCACTCGCGATGGTGACACCGTTGGCGGTGAAGCTCATGCGGTTCGGGTGATAGATCCGCTCAGCAATCAGATCCGCTCGCCCCTCTGCGAAGTATTGATAGTAGACCGCATGCAGCGCGCGTATCTCCGCGTTCGTGTTCTCTTGTCCGATCACGACGCCCGCGGCGAGGCCGATGAGTAGTGCCGCTACTGAAACTGCGAGTGTTGTCTTGTGCATGGGTCACGATTCCCCTCTCGATGGGACGGCTCTCGGTTGGGCTCATCCGGCCCCTGGGGTGGCAGACTCGCATCTGCGACCGGGTGCAGTATCATGTCGGTCGCCTTCCTGCGACACGGATGTTCCCCTGATGATCGGCCAGACGCCGCGGTCACCGTCGCACCGGTCGTTGCGGCACCGCCGGCCTGCTGGCTATGACGGCATTGTCGCACCACTTGCGTGCGCCAGCAGCCATGTCTGAGACGCCGGTCACGCATTTTTCGGGGTGGGGGAGGTATCCGCGTATCGCTGGTCGCCAGCGGTACGGTGAGAACCTCGAGCGCATCACGAAGGGCGCGGTCCTCTCTCGCGGACTGGGTCGTTCCTATGGCGATGCGTCCCTGCCGCCGGCCGGCGACCACGTCGTCGCCGTCACGACACGGGCGGACCGCGTGCTGTCTTTCGATCGCGATACCGGGGTCATGCGGGCCGAGGCCGGGCTGTCGCTGGCTGAGCTGAACCGGCTGTGCTGGCCGCTAGGGTGGTGTCCGCCGTCGTCGCCCGGCACCCAGTCGGTCACCCTGGGTGGGATGGTGGCGGCTGACGTCCACGGCAAGAGTCACCACAGCGAGGGGTGCTTCGGGGCGCACGTGCTCGCCCTGCGGATGCGGGTGGCTGACGGACGGATCCTCGACGTGTCTGACGACTCCGAGCCTGAGCTGTTTCGGGCGACCCTCGGCGGACTGGGACTCACTGGCCATGTCCTGGAAGTGACCTTCCGTCTGCGACCAACGACGTCGCCTTGGATAGAGGCGGAATCGGAACGCTACGACGATCTGGACGCACTTCTTGATGCCCTGGCGGGCGCCAGCTTGGACTGGCCCTACACGGTGGCATGGGCCGACCTGTCCAGTCGCGGGAAGAGCCGCGGCAGGGGCATCCTCGATCGCGGGCGGGCCGCCGATCCGAAGGACGCCCCCAGATCCCTGCCGGTCCCACGACGGACCTTCACGGTGCCGGTCGTCTGCCCGGCGCTGTCGGAACTGACCATCAGGTCACTCAATTTCGCACGGTTCTGGGGGCGTCCCCAACGTCGTCTCGGCATCGCGCATCCAGAGTCCTTCTTCTACCCGCTCGATGTGGTCGGGCGCTTCAATCGGCTGTATGGGCGTCGAGGTTTTACCCAGTACCAGGCGGTGCTGCCAGCTCGGTCCGGGCGCGCGGCTTGCGTGAAGGTCTTCGACATCCTCGACAGGATGAAGGCGACGCCGCTGTTATGTGTCTTGAAGGATTTCCGGAACGAGGGCAAAGGCATGCTGTCGTTCCCTATGCATGGCCTGTCTCTCGCGATCGATCGGCCCATGTGTGACCACACCCAGGCCGTGGTTGATGCGATGAACGACCATGTTGCGGCCGAAGGGGGGCGCGTCTACCTCGCGAAAGACGCGCTGACCCGGCCAGAACATTTTCACGCGATGGAGCCGCGGCTGGATAACTGGCTTCGTGTACGTCGGATCTGGGATCCGGATAGCGTGCTGAAGAGTGCGCTGTCGGTGCGTCTGTTTGGAGATGCGAGATGAAGGTCGTCTTTCTTGGTGCGACGCAGGGCATGGGACGGG